>CAZEZD010000004.1:0-27740 GCA_964516115.1 uncultured Hyphomicrobiales bacterium | reverse complement strand
GGCCCCGAGTTCCTTGGTCCTGGCGATGACCACGCCGGAAAACGGCGCCCGCAGCTCGTGCTGGGCGAGGATGGCGCCCTCGAAGGCATATTGCGCCTTAGCGTCTCCGAGCCGCGCCTTTGCCGCTACCACCTCGGCCTGGGCGACGGTCATGTCGGCCCTCGCGGTGGTCTCGGCGAGCTGCGCCTCTTCCGCCTGCTCGATGGAGATCGTACCGCGCGCCAGAAGCGCCTGCCGCCGCTGGTTGGTCTGCTGGCGCTGCGCATAGACGACGGTGCTGCGGTTCGCGACCGCCTCCGTGACCATCACCGCCGCTTCCGCATTGGCGACCCCGGAGCGCGCCTTGGCAGCGCGCGCATTCTGCTCCTGGCTGTCGATGCGCGCCAGAAGGCGCCCGGTCGCGACCACGTCGCCATGGTCGGCCGCCAGTTCCACCAGCGTTCCGGACTGCTTGAAGCCGACCCGCGCGACGACCTGCGCCTCCACCGTGCCAAGCCCGAAGACCTCGACCGGGATCTTCTCCTCGGCCCGCGCGACCGCCAGCGAGAGCGGCTGGTAGCGCATCGTCCAGACGACGGCGCCGGTGAAACAGCCGAGCAGGAGGACCAGGGCAAGCCATTTGCCTCTGCGGAGCATGAGGACAATTCCCTTCAAAATGCATTCTGCATTTAGAATGTGATCCTTTCCACGATGGGAAGGTCAAGGGTCTTGAATGCCCCCGTCGGGGCCGACGAGGCCGAGCCGGGCTTTTGACGTTCTCCCACCTGATCGCGACGGAACGCCGCCACAGCCTGCCCTTCGGGAACCCGGCGGTCGCGCGGATGTTGTAGTGGGGTCGCATTCGCCGCGCGCTGAGCCTTTTGCGTCCGGCCGGAAATGCCTTCATTCCTTGAGGGCACTCTCGATCCGAAGGGATAGCCATGGCGTCGCCCGCCTCCGCCGACTCCAGCCCATGGCGCCTTGCGCTTGCCGCGACCGTCCTTGCTTCCGCGGTGCTCGGATCCATCGCCGTGCTGAGGCCAGCCTGGATCGGCCTCGGGTCCGGGGACGCGGCACGCGCTGGTCGACCCGCCACCGCGCAGGCAGGCACCTCGGTTGAGGTGGTGAAGGCCGCGACCGAGCGGGTTGCCGATCAGGTCGAGGCGCTCGGGACACTGGCGGCGAACGAGCAGGTGCCGATCGCCTCGGAGGTCGCGGGCCGCATCGTCGCCTTCCACTTCCGCGAGGGACAGGAGGTCGAGGCCGGCGCGAAGCTGGTCGATCTCGATCCGGTCATCGCCCGCGCCGAACTGCAGCAGGCGCAGGCCAACCTGTCGCTCGCGCAGGACGTCTATGACCGCAGCCAGACGCTGGTGCAGCGCGGCGCGGGAACGCAGGTCGCACTGGAGCAGGCCACGGCCCAGCTCGCGGTCGCACGCGCCAACGTCGCCGCCGCCGAAACCAAACTCGGCCAGCTCACCCTCTCAGCTCCGTTCAAGGGGATCGTCGGTCTGCGCAGCACGAGCGTCGGCACGATCATCCCGGCTGGCCAGGCCATCACGACGCTGACCGGGCTCGACCCCATCAAGGTCGACTTCTCGATTCCGGAACTGTTCCTGTCATCGGTCCAAACCGGACAGGCGGTCGATGTCCGGGTCGATGCCTTTCCCGAGCGCCGCTTCGTCGGCGAGGTCTACGCGATCGATCCCGTCGTGGACGCCGCTGGCCGGGCAGTGCGGCTTCGGGCAACCATCGGCAACAGCGACAGGACGCTCCGCCCGGGCCTCTTCGCCCGCGTGGCGCTGACGACCGCGGTGCGCGACGACGCCATCGTCGTGCCGGAGGCGGCTCTCGTCGCCTCGGCGACCGGGCAGGAATCCGCGATCTATGTCGTTTCAGAGGGCCGTGCTGCCATGAAGGTGGTTGCCACCGGCCGCCGCTTCGACGGCAAGGTGGAGATCACTGAAGGGGTGAAGGCGGGCGACCAGGTCGTGGTTGCGGGTCAGGTCCGCCTGCGCGACGGGGCGCGCGTCACCGTGACCGAACCTCCACCCCGGCCCGCGCCGACGCCTCCGGCGGGACAAGCTGCGGCCGGACCCGCGCAGACTCCGGCCAGGACCTCGCCATGAACCCCTTCGAGGTCTTCGTCCGCCGCCCGGTCCTCTCGACCGTGCTGAGCATTCTCGTCGTCCTGATCGGTGCCGTGTCCTACACGCGGCTGGCGGTCCGCCAGTATCCGAACATCGACGAGCCCGTGGTCTCCGTGCGGACCACCTACCAGGGCGCCAGCGCCGAGATCATGGAGACGCAGGTCACGCAGGTGCTGGAGGATTCGATCGCCGGGATCGAGGGCATCGAGATCCTCACCTCGCAGAGCCGCCAGCAGACCAGCAACATTTCCGTCCGCTTCCGGCCCGAGATCAATCCGGATGTCGCGGCCTCGGACGTGCGCGACCGCGTCTCGCGCGTGCGCGGGCGCCTGCCCGATGAGATCGCCGAGCCGATCATCGCAAAGGTGGAGGCCGACGCGCAGCCGGTCATGTACCTGTCGCTGACGGGCGAGGGCCTCAGCTCCCTCGAGCTCACCGACTTCGCCAGCCGCTTCATCGTCGACCGGATCCAGACGGTCACCGGCGTCTCCGAGGTGCGCATCCAGGGGCAGCGCACCTACGCGATGCGCATCTGGATCGATCGTGCGCGGCTCGCCGCCTATCAGCTGACCGTGCAGGAGGTGGAAGCGGCGCTGCGGTCGCAGAACGTCGACATCCCCGCCGGCCTGGTGGAGAGCCAGAGCCGCGAGTTCACCGTTCTGTCGCAGACCGGCCTCACCACGCCCCAGCAGTTCCGCCAGATCGTGCTGCGCGATTCCAACGGTTTCGTCGTCCGTCTCGGCGATGTCGCCAGGGTCGAGATCGGTCCGCGCGACCGCCGCAGCTCCGCCTGGTTCGGCGGCGTACCCTCGGTGACGCTGGGGGTCGTCAAGCAGGCGACAGCCAATCCGCTCGACGTGTCGTCCGGCGTCACCCGCGCGCTGCCCGCCATCACCGAGGATCTGCCCACCGGCATGCGCCTCGCGGTGTCATATGACAGCTCGATCTTCATCCAGCGCTCGATCTCCGCCGTCTATGTGACGATCGCCGAGGCGATCGGTCTGGTGGTGCTGATCATCATCCTGTTCCTCCGCTCGTTCCGCGCCACCCTCATCCCGCTAGTGACCATCCCGATCTCGCTGATCGGCGCCTTCGCGCTCATGCTGATGTTCGGCTTCACGGTGAACACGCTGACGCTTCTGTCGCTGGTTCTGGCGATCGGTCTTGTTGTCGACGACGCCATCGTCGTGCTGGAGAACATCTATCGCCACATCGAGGACGGCATGGAGCCGCTGGCCGCCGCCATCCGCGGCATCCGCGAAATCGCCTTCGCCGTCATCGCCATGACCCTGACCCTCGTCGCGGTCTATGCGCCCATGGCCTTCGCCACCGGGCGCATCGGCAAGCTGTTCATCGAGTTCGCCCTGACCCTGGCCGGAGCGGTCGTCGTCTCCGGTTTCGTGGCGCTGACGCTGACGCCGGTGATGTGCGCCAAACTGCTGCGCCGCCAGGAAAGCCACGGCCGCATCTACAACTTTCTGGAACGTGGCTTCGATGCCATCACCAGCGGTTACCGGCGCTCGCTGGGCACGGCGCTCGCCGCACGCTGGGTGGTGGTGGTCATCGCGCTCGCCACCGCGGCCGCCGGCGGCCTTGCCTTCTCGACCCTGCGCTCGGAACTGGCGCCTGTCGAGGACCAGGGCACGGTGCGGGCCGGCGGCACGGCGCCGGAGGGTGCGACGCTCGCTTTCACCGCCGAGTACGCCCGCCGGATCGAGCCCGTCCTCGCGGCCAACCCGGACGTGCAGGCCTATTTCACCATCGTGGGCTTTCCGGATGTGACCCGCGCCATTGTGATCGCGCGGCTGAAGCCGTGGGAGGAGCGCAGCCGAACGCAGCAGCAGATCGTCGCCGAGCTCAACCGCGAACTGCAGAAGATTGCGGGCATCCGCATCTTCGCCGCCAATCCGCCTTCGTTGGGTGGTGGCGGCCGCGGCAATACACCGGTCGAGTTCGTCATCCGCACGTCCGAGCCCTATGCGACGCTGAAGACCTACTCGGACCGGGTGCTGGAGGCCGCCGCGGCGTTTCCGGCGCTCGCCAATCTCGACAGCGATCTCGTGCTCAACAAGCCGCAGATCCGGGTGAGTATCGATCGGCAGCGCGTCGCGGACCTCGGCCTGTCCGTCGACGTCATTGGCCGCACGCTCGAATCCCTTCTCGGGGGACGGCAGGTGACGCGCTTCACCATGAACGGCCAACAATACGACGTGGTGGTTCAGGTGGCGGATGCCGAGCGTGCGACGCCTGACGTGCTGAGCACCACCTACGTCCGCTCCTCGCGGGGCGAGATCGTCCAGCTTTCCAGCGTTGTGACGACGACCGAGACCATCGCGCCGCGCGAACTCAACCGCTTCAACCAGTTGCGCGCGGCGACGATCACCGCGACGCCGGCGCCCGGCTATTCGCTCGGCGACGCACTGACGGCGCTCGAGACGGCCGCGCGCGAGGTGCTGCCGCCCACCGTGCAGATCGACTATGGCGGCCAGAGCCGCGAGTTCCGCCAGTCCGGGGCCAGCATATTCCTGGTCTTCCTCCTGGCGCTCGGCTTCATCTATCTGGTCCTTGCGGCGCAGTTCGAGAGCTTCGTCGATCCCTTCGTCATCATGGTGTCGGTGCCGCTGTCCATCACCGGAGCGTTGATGGCCCTGGCGCTGACCGGGGGCACGCTCAACGTCTATAGCCAGATCGGCCTGGTGACCCTCATCGGGCTCATCACCAAGCACGGCATCCTGATCGTCGAGTTCGCCAACCAGCTTCGCGAGGAGGGTCGCGAACAGGCGGAGGCGCTGGTCGAAGCGGCCGTCCTTCGCCTGCGGCCCATCCTGATGACCGCTGGCACCATGGTGCTCGGCGCCCTGCCGTTGGCCTTCGCCACGGGGGCCGGTGCGGAAAGCCGCTCGCAGATCGGTTGGGTCATCGTCGGAGGCATGAGCTTCGGGACATTGCTGACCCTCTATGTCGTGCCTGTCGCCTACAGCATCCTGTCCCGGCATGCCGCAGCAGCGGTCGAACCAGGACACATCGTCGGTTCGGACGATCGGGCCTTGGGACCCGGAACAAACTGAACCCTGCCGCTCCGGCCTCCACTGGCTGATCGTCGGCACGCGGCAGTCGATCGCGACCCCGGCGCGCTCCTGACGCTGCGATCGCCTTCCGCGAGGATATCACGTCTTGCGGCAACGGAACATTGACCGGAGCGTCCCGTTTCCTTTGGGGGGCGGGGCCATGGAGGACACGACATGAACAATCGCTTCGACAATAGCCCGCTCAACAAGGACATGCCCGGCCCGGCCCCGAAGCAACAGGAGCAGGCTGCTGGCGACGGCAAGCAGCAGGGTGGCTTGCCGCACGAGGTCGGCGGCCGGGGTCAGGCAGAGCAGCAACAGTCGCGTGACGACGACGCATACATCGAGAGTCAGCCCGGCGGGCAGCGCGACGATCTGATGGACAAGGCGAACCAGCGGAACCCGCGCTCAACCGACATCTGAGGCGTCTGTCAGGCCACCGGTTCGACGACCATCGCGCGGCCTGCGGTTGCAGACCGACGGCCATCTGCCAAATGACCACCCTCAGAGGCGGTCGGCCGCCAATCGTCACACCGTCGGCTACAGAGCCAGCCGGTCGACGGGAAGCCGGATTGCCACCCTGACGCCGTCTGGCAGCCATTCATGGACGACCGTTGCCTTCATCTGCGAGGTAAAGATCCGGTCCAGCATCTCGAAGCCGAAGCCGGACTTGAGCGGCTTGCCGGTCAGGGCCGGACCGCCCGTTTCGCTCCACAGCACGTCGACATGCCCCTCAAGACGGGCCACCACGACCGACAGGTGTCCTCTCTCCCGGCTCAGCGCGCCGTACTTCACGGCATTGGTCGCCAGTTCATGAAGGCCAAGGGCGAGCGCCGTCGAGGCCCGCGGTCCCACCGGCACGTCGGCGCCGTCGATCGCGATGAGGTTTTCCGCTCCGGCATAGGGAGCAAGGAGCGTGCGGACGAGATCCAGAATCGTATGGCTGACGGTGTGATCGTGGCGTGAGGGCTGGACCAGTTCCTTGGCGCGGAAGAGCGCATCGATCCGGCCGATCACCTTCTCGGCGAACGGTGCTGCCTCGGGATGACTGCGTGCCGACATCGCCACCAGCGAGCGGACAACGGACCCAAGATTCTTCACCCTGTGCGCGAACTCGCGGGCGATGGTCTCCGTTTGCTGCTCAAGCTGCCTGCGTTCGGTGATGTCGAGATGGGCGCCGACGAAGCGGATGGGCTCGCCGGCCGGGTCCCGCTCGATCACGCCCTTCGCGAAGATCCATCGGACTTCCCTGTCTGACGGACGGATGATCCGGTACTCGGCGCTGTAGTCCGTTTCCCTCCCGCTCACCTCGGTGAGGAAGTGGTTCTCCATACGGCTCCGGTCATCCGGATGGATGCGCGCGAGCCATTGCGCGTGGGTCTCATTGGCCGCATCGGGCGGCAGGCCGTGGATCACCAGGTATTCGGGGGAACGGAAGTTGCGAAACGCGCGTCGCCGGAGATCGACCTCGACGCTGCCGATCAACCCGATGCTCTGGACCCGCTGAAGTGTCTCGCGAAGGTCGGCATTCTCGGCTTCGAGCGCTGAAATGCGGCCTGCCGGATCGTTCCTATCCGTCATGCCACACCGTCAGGTGCGCGTTCGCAGGAAGATCAAGGGGCTGAGCCGCCGTTCGTCCACGCACAGTTTCTGCCCCTCGAAAAACGGGAAATCGGGAAACAACGTATCAGGGGGCATCGGGTTCCCAACAAACGTGACGGCCTCGTCTGGGCTATGATATCGCGCGCCCGGCTCAACTTGGGCGCGCTCTGATCGGGGGTTGCGCCGGGGAAGCGCCCGGTCGCTCCCCGAGCATTCAGGCCGCCTTCCTGGGCCTGGATTTGCTGTCCCCTTTCGCGGCGACACCGGTTAGACCCGCGCTTTCGCGCAGCGCCGCCATCAGGTCGACGACCTTGGAAGCACGCTTCTCCTTCCGCCGCTTCGGGGTCTTGCCCGCCAGCTTGTCCTTGACCAGGGTGGCGACAGCCTCCTCGTAGCGATCGTCGAAGGTGGCCGGATCGAAGGTGCCGGCCTTGGTCGAGACGATGTGCCGGGCGAGTTCGAGCATGTCCTTCTTGATCTTCAGGTCGGGCAGATCGGAAAAGGCCTCGGCGGCCGAGCGGACCTCGTAGTCATAGTTCAGGGTGTGTGCGACGAGTCCCTGCTCGTCGGCCCGTATCATCAGGCTGCGGACCCGCCGGAAGAGCACCGCCTGTGCGAGCGCCGCCACGGAGGCGCTTCTCATGGCCTCACGAATGACGGCGAAGGCCTCCTGACCCGCTTTGCTCGAGGGCGCGATGAAGTACGGGCGATCGAAATAGAGCGTGTCGATATCATCGCAGGCGACAAAGGCCTCCACCGACAAGGTCTTGTCGCTGTCCGGCACAGCCTTGGCGATCTCGTCAGGCTCGATCATGACGATACGGTCATTGTCGAGCACATAGCCCTTGACCTGATCGTCACGCGCAACAGGCTCGCCGGTCGCACCGTCGATGAACTCGCGGCGAACGCGATTGCCGGTCTTTCGATTGATTGTATGGAATGCAATGCGGGAGGTGGTGGAGGCCGCGGTATAGAGCGCAACAGGGCAGGACAGTTCGCCGATCTTGAGGAAGCCCTTCCAGTTGGCCCTGACGCTCGCCATGCCCGTTCTCCTTGCCTGCACCAGAGAACGTCAGGGAACCATCGGAGTTCCGGAACCGGCAGCAGCCCCCGGGCATTGATGTGCGTGGGGGGACGACATGGCCGATCGCGCGTTCTGGAAGGGCTATCTGAAGTTGTCGCTCGTGACCTGTCCGGTCGCCATGGCGCCGGCAACGACCGAGAGCGAGAAGGTTCGCTTCCATACCCTCAGCCGCAAGACGGGCAACAGGGTCGAGAGCCGTTATGTCGATTCCGAAACCGGAACTCCGGTGGAGAACGACGATCAGTCGCGAGGCTATGCCTCGGGCGAGGACGAGTTCGTCATTCTCGAGGACGAGGACCTCGAGGCGATCACCCTGGAAACCACGCGCACGATCGACATCGAGCAGTTTGTTCCCCGTCACACCATTCCCTGGATCTATCTCGACAAGCCGCACTTTCTCATGCCCAACGACCCGGTCGGGGAGGAAGCCTTCACCGTCATTCGCGAGGCGATGGCCACGTCCCGCGTGGTGGGGATCGCGCGGCTTGTCCTCTATCGCCGGGAACGTGCGGTGATGCTGGAGCCGCGAGGCAAGGGGATCATTGTCTGGACGCTCCGTTACGGCGACGAGGTCCGCGACAAGGACGCATATTTTGAAGCGGCGGCAGACGATGCTCCTCCATCGAAGGCGATGGTTCTCGCCCGAAGCCTCATCAAGGAGCGCACCCGGAAATGGAGTCCGACGATGGTCGAGGACCCGGTGCAGGACGCGCTGCTGAGCCTGATCAAGTCAAAGAAGGCCTTGCGGCCCCCTCGCAAGGGCGCGGCCAAGGCGCAGGATGGCGACAACGTCGTGGACCTCTTTGCAGCCTTGCGGAAGAGCCTCGGCGCCTCGGGGAAAAAGCCGCCAGCCTCCCGCGGAAAGCGCAGCTAATCCGTCTTCAGGCGCTCGGCCGCCTTGCGGAAATCCCGCCACGGATCCGCCGGGGGCAAGGCCGCGCCGACCCGCACGGCATTCGGCTCCAGCCCACCTTCGACTTCGCTCCAGGTCACCGGTACTGCCACGGGCGCCCCCGCGCGTGCCCGGGTCGAATAGGGCGCCACTGCCGTTGCCCCGCGACCGTTGCGCAGAAAATCGATGAAGATCTTGCCGTGCCTCGCCTTCTTGGCCAGCGTCGCGGTGTAGCGATCGGGCGCGGCCTTTGTCATGGCCTCGGCGAAGCCGCGGGCGAAGGCCTTCGTCTCCTTCCAGTCCGCCTCGGGGATGAGGGGGACGGTGACGTGAAAGCCCTTGCCCCCCGACAGCTTCACGAAGCTGTCGAGCCCGATGCTCCTCAACCGGTCGCGCACTTCCAGCGCGCCCTCGCGCACCGCGTCGAGATCTACTCCGGGTCCCGGATCGAGATCGAAGATGACCTGGTCCGGCCGCTCGAGATCATCGACTGTCGAGCCCCACAGATGAATCTCCACGACGCCCAGTTGCACGAGCGATGCGATGCCGTCGAAATCCTCCACATAGAGCAGCGCGTCCCCCCCCCCCGAGCCGGGCTTGAGGCTTCGGACAGCCGTCCCCATTCCGGGAGAGGCATGCTTCTGGAAGAAGGTCTGCTGCCCGATGCCGTCGGGCGCGCGCACAAGGCTGAGAGGTCGCCGCACGACCAGCGGCTCCATTCGATGCCAGACGGCCTGATAGTGCTCCATCAGTCCCGCCTTCGTCAGTGCGGCATCGGGCCAGAGAACCTTGTCGGGGCTGGACAGGACGACCGTGGTCGACACGGTCGGAGCCGCTGCGCGAACACCAGATTTTCGCCTTCCGCCGCGCTCCTCGGGCACCGGCGCGTCCTCTGCCCCCTCGCGCACGATCTCGCCCACCGGCTTGTCCTCGCGCAGTCCCTTGAACGCAGCCTGCCGCAGCAATCCGTCTCCGGTCCAGCCGCGAAACTCGACTTCGGCCGCGAGCTCGGGCTCGACCCAGACAACGCCCCTCGACTGCGCCGTCCTGGCCTCGACGGGAGCGCGATCGCGGCGCAGGGGGTCAAGGCGCCGTTTCAGATCGATGGCGACGGCCCCGCGGTAGCCGGTGCCGACCCTGCCGGCGAGACGCAGCGTGCCCTGGTCATGATAGCCGACGACCAGGGAGCCGATCCGGTTGCGACCGGCGTTCGACGGCACATAGCCGACGATGACGAATTCCTGCGCATGGGTGCACTTGGATTTGATCCAGTCGCCTCGGCGGCCACTGTGATAGGGCGCGTCGAGTCGCTTGGAGACGACACCCTCGAGACCCATGCGGCAGGCATGGTCGAGCATGACCTCGCCGGCATCCCCGAAATGCTCGCTGAGGCGCAGGGGGCCTGTTTTGGTGCCTTGGAGCAGATGCGCCAGCTGATCCTTCCGGGCGAGGAAAGGCTCATCCTTGATGTCGCGACCGTCGAGATGCAGCAGGTCGAAGGCATAATAAGCCATGCCCTCGCGGCGACCTTCTGAGAGGGCCGCCTGCAGTTCCTTGAAGGCCGACACTCCCGAGTCGTTGAGCACCACGATCTCGCCGTCGACGACGGCGCTGTCGCAGGGAAGGCTGTCGAATGCCCGGGCGAGATCGCGCCCGAACCTTGCCGTCCAGTCGAGCCCGGTGCGGGTCAGCAGCCGGACTCGGCCGCCGGACAGGACCGCTTGAACGCGGTAGCCATCGAACTTGACCTCATGCACCCAGCCCTCGCCTGTTGGCGGCCGGTCCTTGAGGCTCGCGAGGCAGGGAGGCACGAAGGCCGGTACAGTGGCGGCGCGGGATTGCGCGCGCGGAACGACGCCCGATTTCTGCGTCTCCGACGTTCGAGAGGTCTTGCGGGGCGCCTTGCCGGCTGCGACGTCCTCGACGGTGAGGCCCGAGACCAGCGAAGTCGGCTCGCCGATCAGGATGTCGCGCCTGGAGGCGGCATCGTCCTGCGCCTTCATCAGGAGCCAGTTGTCGCGGGTCTCGCCCTTGCGCGGCTTCAGGCGGACGAGGTGCCATCCCCCCGCCAGGCGCTCACCCTCGAGCGTGAAAGAAAGATGTCCCTTGGCCATCCCGGCTTCCGGATCGCCCTCAGGTATCCAGCGCCCGCGATCCCAGACGATGACCGCTCCGGCGCCATACTGGCCTTTCGGGATCGTGCCCTCGAACGTGCCGTAGTCCAGAGGGTGATCCTCGACATGGACCGCGAGGCGCTTGTCGTCCGGATCGAGGCTTGGTCCGCGCGTGACCGCCCAGCTCCACAGGACGCCGTCATGCTCGAGCCGCAGATCGTAATGGAGCCGACGCGCCGCGTGCTTGTGCACGACGAAGCTCCCGCCCACCGATTTAGTCGGGCGCGGGGGAATCCTGCCCGAGGGCTCAGCCGTGGTTCGGAAGTCGCGCTTGGAGCGATAGGTCCCCAGCTTGGTGGCCGCGCGAGCCCTGCCCATCAGGCGGCCCTGAAGCGGGACTGCATGCTGGCGGCGGCGGCATCTGCCGCCATGAGATCCAGTTGCGTGATGGCCGGGACGGGATCTTCCAGCATGGCCACCATGACCTCCCGGCCCAGGCCGCCCCGCACCGCCTCGGCGAAAGCCTGCCGCGTATCCCTTTCGGCTCGCAGTTGCGCCGCAAGCGCCAGTATCAGCCTGTCGCGGATGTCCATGGCGGTCCTCATTGTCGCGTGCTGATGGAAAACGCCGCCGCCCCCGCCGTGTTCCGGCGCGACACCGCGGGCCCAGGTTGCGGCCCTGGCCGGATCCTGAATGGGCAGTCCGACGCAATCCCGAAACGCTCGGAGACCGTGGTCCAAAGATGAATTCACGGCGCGGGGATTGGTCGGGCCCATGCTGGGCGGAATGGCCTTGCTTCCCGCAAGTCCCGGTGTGTGGCGGCCAATGGTCCCCTCCGATACCGCGGCATTCTGTCACTCCGCCGGAAACGCGCAGTCGCGCGTTGACCTATGCGGTAATCGGCGAAAAGCGCGGGGGCGGACGTGGCGAATGACCAGACTCTTGCGCGCGGAGTGAGTTTTTGACCGGGGATGTGCGTATGCCCTATTGCGGGGTCGCGCCGGTGCCAGCCGATCTCTGGGGACGGTGGAACTTTGATCCGGTCCTTCTGGTGGCGCTGCTTGTCCTGCTCGGGCTGTGGCTGCGGTTCGGCCGCAACGATCGCAATCCCCTTTTCTTCGGCGCCGCCTATCTCGGTCTCATCCTCGCGTTCGTCTCTCCGCTCTGCGCCCTGACGTCGGCGCTGTTTGCCGCGCGCTCCCTTCATCACGTCCTGCTGGTTGCGCTCGTGGCGCCACTGATGGCCCTGGCGATGCCGCGCAGGTTCGGGTCCGGCGGTATCGGTGCCGCGCTCGCGGTCTCGTCGGTCGTCCTCTGGGTTTGGCATGTTCCAGCGGCTTACGAGGCGGCCCTGTCGAGCAGTCTGCTCTACTGGGCCCTGCAACTCGCGCTGCTCGGGTCTTTCGTCTGGTTCTGGCATGCCGTCCTGCGAGGCGAGGGGCACCCGGTGGGCGCGCTGCTGGCGGTTGGCGCCAACGCGGGACAGATGGGCCTGCTCGCGGCCGTCCTCACCCTCGCACCCGAGCCGCTCTATGCGGCCCATTTCGTCGCGCCCTTCGCCTGGGGCCTCAATGCGTTGTCGGACCAGCAACTCGGTGGGCTGATCATGTGGGTCCCCGCCTTTTTCCTCTACGGCCTGTTCTCCATGACAGCAGCGCGCCGCGCCGTGCGGGGGGTAGAGGCTTGATCGCGCTCATGAAATTTATCCACATCGCCGCGCTCGCCATCTGGTGCGCGGGTCTTCTGGTCCTGCCGTTGCTGCTCACGGAATCGCAGGCCCACGCGACGGAGGGAAAGGCGGCGCGGATGCGCATCTTCGCCCACAACGCCTATATCTTCTGCGTCAGTCCCGCCGCAGTCGTCGCCACCATCGCCGGCGGCTTCCTGATTTTCGCGCGCGACCTCTTCACCCCCTGGCTGTTCGTCAAGCTCGGCCTCGTCGGGGCGCTCGTGGTGATCCACACCTATCTCGGCCATTGCGTCGCGGTTCTCGGGGAGGAGGGGCGGATCAGGCGTCTCGTCCATCCTGCGGTCCTGTTGGCGGCCGCCTGCCTCGTGATGACGTCGATCCTCGTCCTCGTCCTCGCCAAGCCCGTCCTGGCGCCCGAATTGGCGCCGGACTGGCTGCGCTCCCCGCTGAATCGTCAGTTGCCATTGCCCACCGTTCCCAATTGATAGTCGAAAACGAGTTTGCCCCCATGCCAGCCCGTCAGCCCTGTAAAGGCCACGCACAGGAACGACAGCAGGATGCCGTAGGGCAGGACGGCCTGTTCGTAGCCGGACAGGCGCATGCCGAAATTGGCGCCCAGCATCGACAGCAGCGCGACCGCGATGGTGAAATGGGTCCAGCTTGCCGCACGCGCGCGGATGCCCGGTACCAGCAGGAGTTCGACCGTGCCGGAAATTCCGGCGAGCAGCCCCATGAAGAAGCCGATCCCGATGGCCCAGAGGCCAGTCCGCGCCCAGAAGGCGTCTCCCGACCACCAGTAGAACACGTCGGCGCCGAAGGTGCAGACCGTCAGCGCGATAGGGAAGGCGACGAGCATGGCGTGGATCGGATGGCCTGCAATGGCGATCCGCGTCTCGGTGTCGTCGAGCGTCTGGCGCGTGTGGAGCGGATCGAGATCGGTCGCCCCGATAGTCCGGTTGCGGCTCTCCGTCACGTTGTCCTCGGGGTTGGCGTTGCAGGTATCGGCGGCTGTGCCGGGCCGATGTCCGCTCTCGATCCGGCGAGCCCTGCAGCGGGCGGCATCCTGCAGATCTTCGTGGTGCTGATGATCATCGCCGTTCCGACCTTCGTGTTCATCATGGGGCTTTTCGCCCTCTCCTTCAAAGGCGCCCGGAGCCGTCAGGTTCCCGTCCGCCTGTTTCTGATCGGCGGTGGCCTTGTTTTTCCCATCGTCGCGCTGACCGTCGTCATCGTCTACGGGGTGGTGCTCGGCGAGAAGATCACGGCCGCCGGCACCACACCCACCGTGCGGATCGAGGCGCGCGCCGAGCAATGGCGGTGGCAGTTCACCCGCGAGGCTCCCGCCGGTTTGGTCAGCCGCATCGACGTCCTCGACATTCCCGCGGGCGAGCCCGTTGAACTGACACTCGTCAGTGGCGATGTCATCCACAGTTTCTGGGTGCCACGTCTGGGCGGCAAGATGGATGCGATTCCCGGCACGCGGAACCGGCTGATCCTGCGTGCCGACGCGGCTGGCATCTATCGCGGCGTGTGCGCCGAGTTCTGCGGCACCGGCCACACCGCCATGACCTTCGTCGTCGAGGCGCACGATCCTGCGGCCTGGACCGCCCTGAATGCGGGACGGACACAATGACCGCGCTGCAACGCCATCAGGCGCTCGACGCAATCTGGCGCACCCCTGCCGGGATCCGCGGCGTCCTGATCAACGTCAACCACAGCGACCTCGGCAAGCGATTCATGATCGCGGCCTTCATCTACTTCGCCATCGGCGGCGTGCTGGCCATGATGATCCGGGCGCAACTCGCCTCGCCGCGCTCCGCCTTCGTCGGGCCCGACATCTTCAACCAGCTGTTCACGATGCACGGCAGCCTGATGATGTTCATGTTTGCCATCCCCTTCTTCGAGGGGCTGGCGCTCTACCTGCTGCCGAAAATGCTCGGAGCACGGGACCTCGCGTTTCCGCGCCTGTCGTCCTTCGGCTGGTGGTGCTACCTCTTTGGCGGCTTCATCCTGCTGACGGCCATGGCTCTGGGGCTGGCGCCGGACGGCGGCTGGTTCATGTACACGCCGCTCGCCTCGCGCACCTACACGCCGGGGATCAATGCCGATGTCTGGCTGCTCGGCATCACCTTCGTCGAGATCTCGGCGGTCTGCGCCTCGGTGGAACTGACGGTCAGCATTCTCAAGCTGCGGGCCGCCGGCATGAGCTTGTCGCGGATGCCGATCTTCGCCTGGTACATCCTCGTCACCGCCCTGATGATGATCGTCGGCTTTCCGCCCCTCATCCTCGCCTCGACGTTGCTGGAACTCGAGCGCGCCTTCGGCTGGCCGTTCTTCGACCCCGGCAAGGGCGGCCATCCGCTGCTCTGGCAGCATCTGTTCTGGCTGTTCGGACACCCGGAGGTCTACATCATCTTCCTGCCGGCGGCCGGTGTGATCTCCACCGTGCTGCCCACCATGGTCCGCCACCCGCTGATCGGCTACGGCTGGGTCGTCGGGTCGATCGTTGTCCTGGGCTTCTTCAGCTTCGGGCTGTGGGTGCACCACATGTTCGCCACGGGCATTCCCCATCTGGCGCTCGCCTTCTTTTCCGCCGCTTCCGCCCTCGTCGCGGTGCCGACCGTCGTGCAGATCTTCGCCTGGCTCGCCACCATGTGGGCCGGGCAACCGATGCTGCGGCTGCCGATGCTCTACATCGCCGGCTTCTTCGCCGTCTTCCTGATCGGCGGGCTCACCGGTGTCATGCTCGCCATCGTGCCCTTCAACTGGCAGGTCCACGACACGGCCTTCGTGACTGCCCACCTGCATTACGTGCTTATCGGCGGCTTCGTGTTTCCGATGATGGCCGGCATCTACTACTGGCTGCCCCGCATCACCGGACGCATGTCGCATGCGCCGCTGGGAGCACTGGCGTTCTGGCTGGTGTTCGTCGGCTTCAACGTCACCTTCCTGGTCATGCATCTGACCGGCCTTCTCGGCATGCCGCGGCGGGTCTTCACCTATGACGCCGGGCTCGGCTGGGACGTCCCCAACTTCGTCTCCTCCATCGGCTCTTTCGTCATGACCTTCGGCTTCGCGGTCGCTCTGGTCGATATCGGCCTCGCCGTCATGTTCGGGCGTCGCGCGCCCCGCAACCCCTGGTCGGCCGATACGCTGGAATGGGCCATGCCCAGTCCCGTCCCTTCCTACAACTTCGCCGGCCTGCCCACGATCACTGGCCGCCATCCCCTGACCGAGGCGCCGGATCTGGCCACTCGCCTCGCCGCGGGCGAGGGACATCTGTCGAGCCCGCGCGACGGACTCCGCGAAACGCTGGGTGTCGACATTCAGTCCGGCCGGGTCACCGAGATCGTCGTCCTGCCCGGCAATTCCCTGCTTCCGGTCCTCACCGCCCTGGCGACGGGCAGCTTCTTCCTGGCCATGCTCTTCGGCCTCTACTGGCTGACGCCACTCTCGCTGGTCGCCGTCACGGTGCTGGTCTGGCTCTGGGCCTGGCACATCGGCGCCCGCCGCGATGTCGGCCCGGTGGACACGGGCGGGGGTGTGACCGTTCCGCCCCACCACGAGGCGGCCGAGGCGCCCGGCTGGTGGGGCAGCATTTTCACGCTGGTCGCCGACGCGAGCTTCTTCATGGCCCTGATCTTCGGCTATGCCTTCCTTGCGACGGTCGCACCCGGCTGGCCGCCGCCCAGGCTCTTCTCACCGACGCTCATTCCCATCCTCGTCACCTTCGGCGCAATGGCACTGGCGCTCGTCGCCGTGCGGCATGCCCGCCATGCCAACGGTTTAGGCCGGACGGTGGCGGCAGCACGAAGCTCCTTTTTCTCCGCCGGGTTGATGGCGCTGGCGCTGGCCGGTCTCCTTCTCACGGCCTGGCGTGGAGCCGGGTCGCCGGCCGCCCATGCCTATGACGCCGTCATCTGGGTCCTGGTGGCCTATGCCGGCGTGCATCTCGTCGTCGCCGGCACCATGCTGGCCTTCGCCGGACAGCGCCTCGCGCGTGGTTTCGTCTCGGCAGCCCGCTCGCTCGAGATCAGGGTGGCCTGCCTCTGGAGCGGCTATGCTGTCTTTGCCGGTGCGGCTGTGATCTGCGCCATTGCGATCCCGGGGATGTCGTCATGGCGCTGGTGACGAAGGTTCTGGCCGGTCTCCTGATCTGGACGATCGGCTTTTCGGTTCTCTATGCGCTGCACGGGTTCGGTTGTGCCGCCGGTTGGGGCGCCATCCCGGTTGGGCCGCTGACCGCACTGTCCGCGACCCTCATCGCGACCTGGCTCCTGTTCGTCGGCCTGGGTCTCGCTTGGGCCATCATCCTGTACCGGAGCGACGGAATGATGGACTCCGGCTTCCTCCGGACGATCGGGCTGGTCTCCGCGCTCGCTGGGCTGGGCGGCCTCGTCTTCACCGGCGCGCCGGTTCTGCTTCCGGCCCATTGCCTGTAGTCCGTATCCTCGCGCGGGTCGCTGAGCCCTCACACGTGTTGCGCGCACGCGACATTGGCGACGGGACCGGCCCACCCTCTCGCATCGGCTCGCCCCACGGCGACCCGCCATCCTTTGGGGGCGGGGCGGTCCCCGCAGCAACGCTGCTCCGGCGCTGCGATCAGTGCGCCGCAGATTGCCGGAGGGTCTGGCGCAGGCTTCGCACGGTATCCTCCGTCACGGGCGGTGCCGCGTTGCCCCAGTTGGAGCGCACGTAACTGATCACCGCCGCAATCTGGGCGTCAGTCAGTTTCCAATTGAAGGCGGGCATGCTGAGCGGAGTCGGCCGCGCCTGGGTGGGCACCGAGCGGGCCCCCTCCAGCACGATGCGGATCAGCGTCGTCGGGTTCGGGTCTTTCACCTTGTTGGATCCGGCGAGAGGCCCGAAGAGACGAGGGACGCCCGACCCGTCGGAACGATGGCAGGCGCTGCAATTGTCGGCATAGATCGCCCGGCCGGCGGCCATCACCCCGGGGGCCGGAGGGGCTGCTGGGCTGCGTGCCGGACTGTCGAGACTGCGCAGATAGACGGCCATCGCCGACAGATCGGCCTCCGTCATCAACTGCGTCGAATAGGCGATGACCTCGGCCATCGACGAGAACGCAGCCGTATGGGCGTTGCGTCCGGTCTTCAGGTATTCGACGATCTCGGCGTCCGACCAGTGGGAAATGCCGCCGTGGCGCCCGGCGCGGATATCGGGGGCTGCCCAGTTGTCGATTTCGCCGCCTTGCAGGTGACCCGGCAGATTCCACCGCCTGGCTCGGTGGACGCGCCGGCCTCGATCGATCAGTGGTTCAGGGAGGCGCGGGCTGGAGCCCGTGCTTCCCTGCTCGCTCCACGACATGGCCGGACAGCATCCACGCCGCGGCGGCCTGTTCGCCAGGAACAGCCTCCGCTCACCGGGTCATTGCGCCACCATTCCGGCCTTCGCCGCCACGTCCTTCCAGAGCGCGATCTGGGCCGCGACCTTCCGCGTCATTTCCTCCGGCGTGCTGGCGCTGGGGTAACCGCCGAGCCCGGCAAGGCGCGCGCGCACCTCGGGCGATTCGACGGCCTGGCGGATGGCCGCGTTGAGACGGTCGACGACTGGTCGCGGGGTGTTCTGCGGCGCGGCAAAGCCGATCCATGCCATCATTTCGAGGCCGGGCGAAACGCTCTCGGAGAGCGTGGGAACGGCAGGCGTGGCGTCCCACCGGCGCGGCCCGGTGACCGCGAGTGCGCGCAGCTTGCCGGCTTCGATGGTCGAGAGGACGCCGGCGCCGGGAGCGATGATGAAGTCCACACTGTTGCCGAGAACTCCGGTGATGGATCCTGAGTCGCCCCGATAGGGCACGTGGACGAACTTCACCCCGAGGGCGCTCGACATCAGTTCGAGCCCCATGTGATGGCCGGTTCCAACGCCTGCGGTGCCCGCCGTCAGGACGCCGGGCTTGGCGCGCGCCTCGGCGACCAGGTCCTGGATCGTGCGGAAGCGCGAAGCTTCGTTGACGACGAGGAAGAACGGAAAGTCCGTAACCATCGACAGGAACTGGAAATCGGCCACCGGATCGAAATTCAGGGTCTTGATCAGCGCCGGAGAGATGGCGTGGGCCGTCGTCAGGAGGACGATGGTGTAGCCGTCGGCATCCGACCGCGCCGCCGCCTGCGAGGCAATGTTGCCGCCGGCGCCGGGGCGCGCCTCGACGATGAGGCTCTGGCCCAGCGTCTTGCGCATCTCTTCGGCCATGATGCGGGCGACGATGTCGGCATTTCCGCCGGCCGCGAACCCATGAAGGATTCGGATCGGGCGGTTCGGAAAGTCGTTGGCGACCGCAGGCGAGGCCATTGCGACAAGGCCCATGAGCAGGGCCACCAGGGTTCTCTTCATCGTTTCCTCCAGTGTGCGTTCTTCTTGATTTCGAACTCCGCGCCGGTCCTCGATGGACCCCGGACGCGACGGGAGAACCGGCCCGTTCAGGCCAGTTCCGCAGGCACTGCAACGCCAAGTTTGCCGGCCAGGGCCGCAAGCCTTGCCGCCGTTCCCTTCACGATCGGAATTCCCGAGACGAGGCGGCGGTCACGCTCGCCATTGCCACGCTCGCCGGGAAGGAGAACCGCCGGAGTTCCGGCAGCCGGCGGCAGGGCCTTCACAGCCGCCGCAAGCGCGCTGACGCCCTCGACGAACTGTCCGGCAGCGCCGAAAGCCTCGGGGTCCAGTGCCACCACAACGCCGTTTCCGCCCGGCTCCTTGCTCCCGTTGAGCGCTTGCGCGATCAGGGGGTTGCCGACCAGCACGCTGGCGAGCACCTCGATCATCAGCGACAGGCCGGTGCCCTTCGGCCCGGCCATGGGAAGAACCGCCTTCACCTGCGCGGGATCAGTCGTCTCGCGACCCTCCGCATCCACCGCCCAGCCGAGCGGAATCGCACGGCCGGCATCTTTCGCGGCGGTGATCTTGCCGGCTGCGACGGAAGCGGTCGACATGTCGAAGACGAGCGGACAGTCCGGATCAGCGGTCGGCGCCGCGATCGCGAGCGGGTTGGTCGAGACCCCCTCGGCGCGCGCACCGTGATAGATCATCAGCGGCTTCGACGCCGTCATGACCATGGCCACAAGTCCGGCCTTCGCGACCTTTTCGGCATAGAAGCCGATGGCGCCGGCATGGGTGATCTTCCTGACCACGCACCAGCCGACACCATGGTCGCGCGCCTGCCCGATGGCCGTTGCTGTCGCGACGTTCATCGCGACGGAGCCCGGCGCCTGGTCGGCGTCTATGACGCAGACGGCGCCGCGACCCGCGACCCGGCGGATGTCGGCCCCGGGATTGATCAGCCCCAGTTCCACCATCTCGACATAGCGCGGGATCCTGAGAACCCCGTGGGAGTCGATGCCGCGCAGGTTGGCCCAGACGAGCATCGCGGCCGTTTCCCGCGCGTGATCCGGCGCAAACCCGCCCGCCGCCAGGAGATCGGCCGAGAACCGTTCCAGCACGTCGGCCGCAATGCGGCCGGGTTCCAGCGCCGCCGCCATCGTCAGGCTCCCAGCGGCGAGGGCAGGTACTTGTCCAGCCATCCCTTGAGAATGGCCTTGGTGCGCGGCGCATCCTGCGGCGCGAGCGGGAAATGCGACGTTCCGGTCACCAGGAAGAGCTCGGCCGGCTGGTTGGCCTTCTCGAACATCCGGATCGACTGCTCGGTCGGGGTGATCGAGTCGTTGGCGGTGTGGAAGAACAGGATGGGGCGGGGCGAGATGTCGCCGACGACGTCGTCGGCCCGGAAATTGTACATGCTCCACGCCGTCTCGACCGGGATCTCCATGATCGCCTTCGGGGAGAGGTTCTTGCGCAGCGGCTCGGGGATCGGCACCGCGTCGAAGCGCGAGATCCACAGGCTCTCGCCGGTCTCCTGCTTGTGGCGGCGGCCCTTCTCGAGCAGGCCCGTGAACTTGGCCCAGGCCTCCGGCGTCGGATGCTGGCCGCGGAACTTGCGCTCGCCGTCGCCCCAGCCACAGGACGAGATCACGCAGGCGAAGCGGCTGTCGATGCCGGCCGCATAGACCGCGACTGCCGCGCCGAAGCTGTGGCCGAGCACACCGATCCGGGCCGGATCGACCTCCTCGCGCGCCTGCAGGAAGGTCAGCGCATTCTTGGCGTCGGCCACCTGGTCAAAGCAGCGCACCTGGGCGCGCTCGCCCTCGCTCTCGCCGCAGCAGCGGAAATCGAAGCGCAGGGCTACGTAGCCCATCTCCTCCAGCATGCGCGCCTGGATCTCCGCATGGGATTCGTCCTTCGAGCCGACGAAGCCGTGCAGCACGATGAAGGCGGGCAGCCGCTGGCCAGGCTTGCGGCCCTCCGGCACGTGCAGCACGGCGGAGAGCTTCAGGCCGTCGGAGTGGAACGAGAGCTTTTCTTCCATGGGTCGCTTCCTCGGGTCATGGGGTGGCGCCATGGGGCGCGTCAGACAGGGTCGGGGTCTCTTCTCAGCCCAGCGCGGCGAAGGGAAAGTGGAATTCGCGCCATTCGAGCGGGGCGGGCGTGCCCCACACATTCATGGCGCGCACGTTGCCCGGGCGCTCGAGATTGGTGATGACGTTGGGCGTGAAGCTGGCATCGTCAGCGACCAGCGCCATGCCGCTGGAGCACTCGATCATCGCTCCCGAGGGGTCGACGAAATAGGAATAGAGATTGTCTCCGGGACGATGCCGGCCGGGGCCCCACAGGAGCTGCTTGTCGAAGCGGTCGAGCGTGTCGCCGAGGCGGACGAACTGGCTGACGTCGAGAAACTCGAACGAGACATGGTGCAGGCCGACCTTGCCCTTCACCAGGCCGAGGATGTGGTGCTGGCGGTTGCCGCCATACATCCAGCTCAGGGAGTCGTTGACGAGGCGTTCGGATAGCCGCAGCCCGCCGATCGCTTCCAGCTGCCTGCGTGTCGCGCCGGGATCGGGCGAGATGAGGTTGATGTGGTCCATCCTGTTGGCGCCGACCCCGGTGGTGGGATAGCGGCGGCCGTAGATCTCGTCGCGGATGGGGGTGTGAATCTCGAAGCGCAGACCCTCGGGCGTGGCAAAGGTGACCCCGGCCGCCATGCAGGGGAGGCTCGGCTGGCGGGAGAGGATGGTGCAACCGGCGCCCTCGATGCGAGCCTCTGCGGCCCGGACGGCATCGACGGTCAGCGCTTCCAGCCCGATCGTGTGGGCGCTGTTGTCGCCGGCATGGACGAGCACGAGTTCGGCGGAGCGCCCGTTCGAGCTCAGCCAGGTCTGGTTGTCGTCGCGATGCGTGACCCGGAGGCCGAGGATCTCGGTCGCTTCCCGCACCACAGCGTCGGCGACAGCCGTGTTGATCTTCATGTGACCGATGGCGTGCACGAGGTGCGTCATCGCTTCCCCTCCCGAAGGCTATTTTTCGATTCCCTAGCGCAGCATCGCGGTCCGATCAACTCATTTTCGACGATGTGGCATAATTTCGAAATTATGGGATGCGGACTTCGCGCGTCACGGTATTTCTCAGCGTCCCGACATTCGCGATCTCGACTTCCACCACATCGCCGGGTTGCAGGAACTCCGGAGGTGTGCGTGTCGCGCCGAATCCGCCCGGCGTTCCGGAAACGATGACATCGCCGGGAACGAGTTCGGTGAAGGTGGAGACATAGGCAATCAGGCGCGGGATCGAGAAGATCATCCGCGCCGTGTTGGAGTTCTGCTGGACGACGCCGTTGACCCGCGTCTCGATCGCCAGAGTTTCGACATCGCCGATCTCGTCCGCCGTGACGATCCACGGACCGAAGGCGCCGGTGGACTGGAAGTTCTTGCCGGCGGTGAACTGGCTGGAGTGCTTCTGCCAGTCGCGGACGCTTCCGTCGTTGTAGCAGGAGTAGCCTGCAACATGTCGGAATGCCTGACTTGTCGGGATGCGTCGTCCGCCTTCGCCGATGACGACCGCGAGTTCGCCTTCATAGTCCAGCCTGTCGCTCTCCAGCGGGATGACCAGCGGGCCGCCGTGCCCGACCTGCGACGCGGCCAGCCTGAGAAACAGCAGCGGATGGTCGGGACCGGCGCTGTCGCCGTCGGCCCCGGCGAAGTAGTTGACTGCGACGCAGATGATCTTGTCGGGATTCGGCAGGGGCGGCCGGAATACCACCGCGTCGAGGGCATAGTCCGCGTCGGCGTCGTCAGGAACGTGGGGCCAGGCGGCCCGGCCGGATGCGATCAAGGCCTTCAGGTCGCGCCAGGCGCCGGGACAGCGCCGTTCGAAATCCACGATCCCCGAACGGGTCACGCAGCCGAAGGACTGACGCCCTTGGTGGAGGAAGGAGACAAGCTTCATGGGCATTTTCGAAAATGAACTGGAATTGCGTTATACCGATGAAAATGTGATAGAGGCAAGCCGTACGGCACCGTCGTGGGCCGGGACAGGCGTCGCGCCGGCGGGCTCGCGCCAGCCGGCTCGCGCTCCTGGACTGGAAGCGATGAGTCCCCGCATCCTCGACACCGCTGGGCCAATGGAGTCTCTCGATGGCCGCCAGGAGTGAACCGAAAGCCGCCGAGGAGACGCGGGCAGCCGATGTGCTGCACCGCATGCGGGTCGACATTATCGGCTGCGCCTTGAAACCGGGCACGCGGCTGCGCTTCGAAACCCTCAAGGAACTCTACGCTGTCAGCTTCTCGACACTGCGCGAGGCGCTGTCCCGGCTCGTGGCCGAAGGGCTGGTGGTGAGCGAGGGTCAACGCGGGTTCATGGTGGCGCCGCTCTACCTGTCGGACCTGCAGGATCTCACCGACGTGCGCGTGTTGATCGATCAGGAGTGCATCGGCAGGTCCATCCTGCACGGCGACGACGATTGGGAAGCCGACATCATCGCGGCCTTCCACCGCATGGATCGGCTGAAGGCGCGGCTTGGCGACCTCTACTTCCTCTCCGACGAGTGGTCGCAGCTCCATGGCGACTTCCATCGCTCGCTGGTCAGCGCCTGCCGGTCGCCCACCCTGCTCGATTTTCGCGACAAGCTGTTCCAGCGGGCGCATCGCTATCGGCGAATGTCATGCCAGTTCCGCACCAAGTGGCGGCCCAAGGATGTCGAGCATCGCACCTTGATGGAAACGGTCATCGCCAGGGACGCGCCGGCAGCGAAGAACCTGATCGACCGCCATATCCGCGAGACGACCGAGAACGTCATCCAGAACGCCGGTCAGTTCATGAGCCCTGAACCGGTCGTCCTGTCGAAACGCCCGTCAAGGTTCGCGGCGGAATAGCTGTGCACTGACGGAGCAGGGGGCGTCGGTGGAAGAGCCGATCACCTCTGGTCGTGTGCCCGGATCGCGTCCCGGGATGCCACATCGTCCGCTTCAGGCCTGAGTCTCTCTGGGCAGCCCCAGCGCGCACCCGATGCAACCATTGCTCCTCCCGGACGTTCTCGGGGCGGGGTCATTCCGGCCCGCAGCCCACGGGAGACACACCATGGCCGAAGCCAAGACGTTGCACGACCTGTTCACGGACAGCCTGAAGGATATTCTCTTTGCCGAGCGCCAGATCCTGAAGGCGCTGCCGAAGATGGCGCGCGCCGCCAGTTCCACCGACCTCAGGACGGCGATCCAGACCCACCGCGATCAGACCGAGGGACAGATTGACCGCCTGGAGCAGATCTTCGCCAGCATGGACATGGCCGCGCGCGGCAAGCACTGCCCGGCCATCGTCGGCATTCTCGAGGAAGGCCAGGAGATTCTCGACGAATATGCCGGCAGCGTGGCGCTGGATGCCGGCATCATCGCCTCCGCTCAGGCCGTCGAGCACTACGAGATCGTGCGCTACGGGACGCTGGCGACCTGGGCGGAACTGCTCGGCCTTCCCGACGCCGCGAAGTTGCTCGCCGCCACCCTCGCGGAGGAGGAGAAGACGGATGCCGACCTGAGCAAGCTCGCCAAGGCCAAGATCAACACGAAGGCCATGGCAAAGGCAGCCTGACGGCTGGTGAGCCGTGGATGTAGTTCACTTCCAACGATCAACGCCCTGGGACGCGGCGGTCCAGCCCGCCGCGTCTGCTGCCATCGCATCCGTCCTCCTGCCGGTCCGACCGGAGAGTTCATCCTCGGGGATCACAGTTCGTCGAGCGACTGGAACCGACCCTCCTCCTGCACGTTTAGCAGGGGGCCGTGACCTCTTGCGGCCGGTGCCGGTCCGGGGAGATGGTTGCGATCGTCGGCCGCCGCATCAAACACTCTATGGGCGATATCGCCGGCAGCCGCAGACTGATCGGATCGTTGATGTCGGACTTCTCTCGCGCCGCGCTTCCCCCGGATGCCATCATTGCGCCGCCGGCGGAGGCCTGGCTCGCCTCGATCGTCGAATCGTCCTTCGACGCGATCATCAGCAAGGATCTCAACAGCACGATCACCACGTGGAACCGCGCCGCAGAGCGGCTCTTCGGCTATGCGCCCGCCGAGGCGGTCGGTCGCAGCATTCTGATGTTGATCCCCGATCACCTCCAGGGGGAGGAGGCTGAGATCATCGGGCGGATCAAGCGCGGCGAGGTGGTCGAGACCTACGAGACGACGCGTCGGCGCAAGGATGGCTCCCTTGTGGAAGTGTCGCTTACCGTCTCGCCTATCCGCGACGCCTTGGGTGCCATCGTCGGCGCTTCCAAGATCGCCCGCGACATCAGCGTGACCCGCGAGAACGAGCGCCGCATCCGGCTGCTGATGGCCGAGGTCAATCATCGCGTGAAGAACCAGTTCGCCGTCATCCTGTCGATGATCCGGGAAACCGGCCGGCAGTCTCCGGAGCCGGCCGTGTTCCAGCAGCGGGTCAAGGATCGCATCATGGCGCTGTCCCGCTCTCATGATCTCCTGGTCGAAACCGAATGGACAGGGACGGACCTCAGTGCCCTCGTCACCGCGCAGCTCGAATCGTTCGAGCATCGCGAGCAGGTTTCGGTCTCCGGGCCTTTGCTCTCGCTGAAGCCCATGGCCTTGCAGTACCTCGGCATCGCCTTTCACGAACTGGCGACCAATTCGGCCAAGTACGGGGCGCTGAGCGAGACGGGCGGCACCATCAGCGTTTCCTGGGAGATCACGCCCCACGCCGGCGGCGACCGCCAATTCTCGCTGTGGTGGCGCGAAAGCTTCGCGCCGCGGAGCTTGCCGCCCGGCCCGTCGCGCGAAGGCTTCGGCACCACCGTTCTGAAGCGCATCACCCCGAGCGCACTCCATGGCCGGAGCCATTTCGAATCGACGGCCGACAGCGTGCTGTGGTCGGTCACCGCACCTCTGGACGCCCTCAAGGCCACCTGACCGCGGCTCGGTCCGGAAGGCGACTTGGAAGCCCTGTCTGCTCGCCCACCTACATCGTGTCGGGCGTCTGGATCGGGTCTTCCGGCTGCGGCGGGAGAGGCGCCGGATCGGGCTGATCCGGCTGCGGCGGCAGGGGCGCGGGTATCGGCTGCGGGAAGGGGTCCGGAACCGGCGGCTGCGGATTGCCGAACCGGATCGGTGCGCTTTGCATCATCATGGCGATCTCCATTCTCTGCGAGACAACCCCGACCCGCCGGGATCGTTCCGAATGCCGGGTCGCAGCCCCTCGCGCGATGCCGGGCGACGTGGAAGAAATCCCTTTCCGGAAGGTTTCAAACGGTTCAGACTTCATCCCAAGGCAAGGCCCGCCCCCCGCGGGACCCAATGAATGCCGGGAGGAAACCGATGAAGAAGCTGATGCTGGCGCTGCTTGGCGCCTTGTCCCTGATAGCCGTCCGGGCGGAGGCCCAGACCGCCGCGCCCGCCTGGCCGCAACGCCAGGTGACCGTCATCGTGCCGTTCACGGCCGGCGGCACCACCGACCTCTTCGCCCGCATTTTCTCGCAGGCCATGCAGCAGAAATACGGGACCGCCTTCGTCGTCGAAAACCGCGCCGGCGCCGGCGGAACGGTGGGCGCCACTGCCGCGTCCCGCGCGGCCAAGGACGGCTACACGCTGTTCGTCGGCACGGCGAGCACCCATGCCATCGCGCCCTTCGTGTACAAGACGCTGAACTATGACGCCGACCGCGACTTCCAGCCGATCAGCCTGTTCGCGACACTGCCCAACATGCTGGTGATCTCGAACACGATTCCGGCCCGGACCATGGGCGAGTTCGTCGCCTATGCGAAGGCCAATCCCGGCAAGCTGAACTATGGTTCGTCGGGCATCGGAGCGTCGAACCACATTCCGGCCGAGATTTTCTCCAATCTCGTCGGCACGCCGATGACGCACATTCCCTTCCGCTCCTCCAACGAGATTATGAACGCCCTGGTCGGCGGCCACATCCATCTCGCTTTCGACAACATCACCTTTGCGCTGCCCCAGTCGCAGGGCGGCACGGTGCGCGCGATCGCCGTCACCTCGAAGGATCGCAGCCCCACCGCTCCGGAGATCCCAGCCATCGCCGAGACCTTTCCCGGTTTCGACATCGGCACCTGGCACGGGCTCTTCGCACCCGCCGGTGCGCCGCGCGCCATCGTCGATCAGGTGGCGGCCGACGTGAAGGAGATCTTCTCACGGCCCGACGTGGTGGCGAAGCTGAAGGAAATCGGCGCGGTGGCGTCGCCCAACACGCCGGACGTCTTCACCGCCTTCGCCCGATCCGAGCGCGAGCGCTACCAGCGCATCGTCCGCGAGGCGCGTATCGAGCCGCAGTGAAATCCTGACCTGAACCGGATGCCGGTTCGCGCGTTGTCCCTGCCGGAGAGGCCGGAGCCTGAACGGCTCCGGCACGCGGGGAGGGGCCCATGTGGACCGGATTTCTGGTTGTTCTGCTGATCGCGGTGCTGGTCTTCGGCGGCTATCTCGGCGGCGCCCGCGGCGCCGGCGGGTCGGTGATCACGCTGATGATCATCCTCACGGCGCTCTACATGTTCAACTGGCTGCCGAGCCCCTGGTGGTGACGAGCATCCGAAAGCGCCTCGTCGGGTGAGGGCCTCATCCCGGTCGTCTTCATGGCCGGTCGGGGCCGCCCTGACCTACCGCCCCGCTTTCTCCCGCCAGGCCGCGAAATCCACCTTGGTCTGCGGATCGGTCGGCGGATAGAGCCCGAGGATGGAACGGCCCTGCAGCACCATGGCGGTGACGAAATCCTCGAACACGGTCATCTCGACCGCCTCGTCGGCGATCTCGTCGGTGATGCCGGCGGGGATGATCACCACGCCCTCGCCATCGCCCACCACCACGTCGCCC
>CAZEZD010000003.1:15400-36733 GCA_964516115.1 uncultured Hyphomicrobiales bacterium | reverse complement strand
GCAATGAGATCGGCGACGACGATCCGCTGGTTGGGGATGATCACCAGGAAGACGTTGGCCGCCATGATCGTGCCGACGAAGACGCCGACATGGATGAAGGCGCCGCGACCGGAAAAGACCTGGGAAAAGGCCCAGGCCGCGCCGACCACCATGAGGAAGACGACCATGGCGAGAACCGGCGGCCTCTCGGCCAGCGGCGATCTGCACAGCGCGTCATAGGCGAGCCATCCGATGACGATGGAGGCGAGCGACAGGCCGATCGCCTGCGCCGGCGTGATGTCGGCCACGGCCAGATCGATCAGAAAACCGCGCGCATTCAGATAGTACTGCGCAACCAGCAGGATGAAGCCGGAGAGCCAGGTGAGATAGGCCGCCCAGCGGTGCCAGAGCAGTTCGGGCGGCAGGTTGTCCGGCGCCACCAGATATTTCTGCACGTGGTAGAAGCCGCCGCCGTGCACCTCCCAGGCGACGCCGTCGGCGCCGGCAGCGCCCGGCGCCTTGGCCTTCAGGCTGAAGTCCAGCGACATGAAGTAGAAGCTGGTGCCGATCCAGGTGATGCCGGCGGTGACGTGGAACCAGCGCGACAGGAGATTGAACCAGTCCGTGGCAAGCGCGATGTCCATGGGGCTCCGGCTGGATCGTTCAGGCGTTCTGCCGCCGCGCGGCGGTCCCGGCGTTGATGGAACGGCTCTCGCGCAAGATCAAGCATTCCGCCGCGACGAAGGCCGCGATCACCGCAGGTTCCTTGCCCGCAAGGCCGGGAATGCCGATCGGACAGCGCAGTCTCGCGGTCGCTTCTGCGAGGCCGAGCGCGGCAAGGCGCTTGACGAACCGCGCCCGTTTGCTCTGCGATCCGATGAGACCGACATGGGCGAAGCGGCCGGAGGCCAGGGCCGCCGCAACGATGGCGAGATCCTCGCCGTGGCTGTGGGTCATCACCAGAACCTGTGCGCCGTCGGGCAAGCGGGCGAGGGCATCGGCAGGATCGCCGCCGACCAGGGCGACATTCGCCGGCACGGCCGCGGGAAAGGCGCCGTCCCTCTGGTCGTGCCAGAGGATGCGGAACGGCAGAGGCGCCAGCGCCAGAACCAGCGCCCGCCCGACATGGCCGGCGCCGAACAGGCCGATGTAGGGCAAGGCCTCCCCGAACCGCTCGACATAGGTTCGCGGCGTCAGGCGTATCGATGGGGCACCCTCGGGAAGAAGGGTGCGGCGGAAACCGTCCGTCCCGACGGCCGTCAGGCAGCCGAAGGCCCCTGCCCGCTCGGCCGCAGCTAGAACGGCCACCTCGTTGATAGCGTGTCGGTCGAACAGTTCGAAGCCCAGCGTGACATGCCCTCCACAGCACTGGCCGAGATCCGGCCCGAGCGCCTGATCGGTCACGCGACTGCGTGGCTGGCCGTGTTGCAGAAACTGTCGCGCCCGGGCAAGAGCCTGCCACTCGAGCGTGCCGCCACCGATGGTGCCGTGGAAACCGCCATCGGGCCTGACGATCATGCGGGCCCCGGCCTCGCGCGGCACCGATCCGCGCGCGGCGAGCACGCTGACGAGGACGCAGGCGCCCTCCGTCTCGATGATACCCAGGATGCGCGGCCAGACCTCCATGGCGTCACCCCGCCTCCGCGACCTGCGCCATGCAGGCGAAGAGGATGGCCTCGGGGGTCGCCGGCGCATCGAGTGCGACAACCCTCCCCGGCCACAGCGAATGCACCGCATCGGCAATGGCGCTGAACACGGAGTTGGCGAGCATGAGCGGCGGCTCGCCGATGGCCTTGGAGCGGTAGATCGTGTCCTCGCGGTTGGGATTGTCGAAGAAGGCGACGCGCATGTCCACCGGCACGTCCCGCGCGGTCGGGATCTTGTAGGTCGATGGCGCGTGCGTCCGCAGCCGCCCCTTCGCGTCGAAGACCAGTTCCTCCATCGTCAGCCAGCCCATGCCCTGGACGAAGCCGCCCTCGATCTGGCCGATGTCGATGGCCGGGTTCAGCGAGCGTCCGGCGTCGTGCAGGATGTCGACGCGATCGAGGGTGAACTCGCCGGTCATAGTGTCGATGGTAACCTCCGAGCAGGAGGCCCCGTAGGCGAAGTAGAAGAACGGGCGGCCGGTCCCCCTCGCCCGGTCCCAGGTGATCTTCGGGGTCGCGTAGAAGCCGGCCGCAGAGAGATGGGTTCGGGCGAGGTAGGCGTTCTTGACGGCCTCGGCGAAGGGTGCGCGCCGATCACCGGCCGCCACGTGTTCGTCGCGGAATATGATGCTCGCGATCGGCACCTGCCAGTCGCGGGCGACGAAATCCGCGAGCCGCGCTTTGATCTCGGAGGCCGCGACCTTCGCCGCCATGCCGTTCATGTCGGTGCCGGACGAGGCGGCCGTTGGCGAGGTGTTCGGCACCTTGCCCGTATGGGTGGCGGTAATGCGGACGCGGTCGAGCGCGACGCCGAACTCCTCCGCCACCACCTGCGCCACCTTCACAAAGAGGCCCTGCCCCATCTCGGTGCCGCCGTGGTTGAGGTGGATCGAGCCGTCCTGATAGACGTGCAGCAGCGCGCCGGCCTGGTTGAGGAAGGTCGTCGTGAAGGAGATGCCGAACTTCACGGGGGTCAGGGCGATTCCCTTCTTCAGCACCGGCGATCCCGCATTGAACGCGGTGATGGCGGCGCGCCGCGCGCGATAGTCGCTCGATGTCTCGAGCTGTCGCAGGATCTCGCCCGCGACATTGTCCTCGACCGTCATGCCGTAGGGCGTGACGTTGCGATCCTCCGTTCCGTAGAGATTGGCGTAGCGCACATCGAGGGGATCGCGGCCGGTCGCCCAGGCGATATGGTCCATCAGGCGCTCGGCGAAGACCATGCCCTGCGGCCCGCCGAACCCGCGGAATGCCGTGTTGGACACGGTATGGGTCTTGAGCCGCCGCGAGCGGATATGCACGTGCGGAAAGAAATAGGCGTTGTCCGCATGGAACATCGTCCGGTCATTGATCGACGACGAAAGGTCGTGGCTGTAGCCGCAGCGCGAGGCGAAGCCGACATCGACCGCCTCGATCCGCCCGTCCGCATCGATGGCCGCGCGATAGTCGACATGGAAGTCGTGGCGCTTGCCGGTCATGGCGAAATCGTCGTCGCGGTCGAGCCGCACTTTGGCCGGACGGCCGGTGACGCGCGCCGCGAGCGCCGCCATTGCGGCCCAGCCGCTCGCCTGGCTCTCTTTGCCGCCGAATCCTCCGCCCATGCGGCGGACGACCACCTCGACCCAGGCGTCGGGAATACCGAGAACGCGGGCGACGACGTGCTGTACCTCGCTCGGATGCTGCGTCGAGGAGTGGACGACGAAGCCGCCCTGCTCGTCGGGCACGGCAAGGGCCGCCTGCCCCTCGAGGTAGAAATGCTCCTGCCCGCCGATCTCCAGCGTGCCGGACAGAACGTTGGCGCCGGTGCCAAGAACCTCCTCGGGGTCGCCGCGCCGGAAGGCATAGGCCGGCATGATGTCGGCATCGTCGGCGAGCGCATCGGCGATTGAGACCAGCGGCGCCTCCTCCGCGATGTCGATCACCGCCAGTCGCGCGGCGCGGCGTGCCGCATCGCGGGTTTCTGCCACAACGGCGAAGAGCGGTTGTCCATGGAAGGAGACCTCGTCCACCACGAAGAGCGGGTCGTCGCCGGCAACGGGGCTGACGTCGTTGGTCGCGGGAATGTCCGCGGCGGTGAGCACGGCAACCACGCCGGGAACTGTGCCAACGGCCCCGAGGTCAAGGCTGTTCAGCCTGCCCCGCGCTACAGGAGAGCCGCCCGGCACCACGTGCAGGGTTCCGTCAGGTTCACGAATGTCGTCGATATAGGGGGCGGCGCCCGTCACATGGCGATCGGCGGAATCGTGCCTCAAGGACTTCTGCACATGGCGCAGGGCCGGCGCGTCGGCGGGGTCATGCTGCATCGCCGGCCTCCCGCAGCGGCGCGATGCGCGTACGCGACCGGTCTCCCGCCGCGATCTCCATCAGCCCCTTGGTGATGAGATTGCCGGCCACCTGAAGGCGGTAGCGGACAGAGGCGCGGTGGTCGTCCAGCGGCGAAAAATCCTCCCCCAGCCGTGCAATGGCCGTTCCGATGCCGCCGCGATCGTCGACGGCGAGGCCGGTGAGCGCCACCTCAACGGCCGAGGCCCGCTTCGGAACGCCGGCCATTCCGCCGAAGGCGATGCGCGCGGCCACGATCCGCCTGCCGTCGAGTGTCACCTTCATCGCCAGCATCACCGAGGAGATGTCCTGGTCGATGCGCTTGGCGACCTTGAACACCCGCAGATGCTCGCCTCGCCCGGGCTTCGGGACCGTCACATGAGTCAACACCTCGTCGCGGGCGCGGTCCTGCCGGCCATAGGCGAGGAAGAAGGTCTCCAGCGGCAAGGTCCGTACGGCGTGGCCGCGCCGCAGTTCGATCTCTGCGCCGAGGGCGATCAGAAGCGGCGGCATGTCGCCGATGGGCGAGCCGTTGGCGATGTTGCCGCCGATCGTGCCAGCCGCCCGCACCTGCGCCGATCCCAGCCGCTCAAGCAGCAGCCCGACATCCGGGTCAAGGGCCGCGAGGCTGTCGCGGGCATCGGCGTAGGTCGCAGCGGCGCCGATCCTCAGTTGCGCGCCGTCGTCGGTGATGGTGCCGAGTTCCCGTACCCGGCCTGTATGGATGAGCTTCGGCAAGGTCCGCAGTTGCTTGGTGATCCACAGGCCGACATCGGTGGCGCCGCCGACCAGCACCGCATCCGGATGACGTTCCAGCAGCGTGCACAGGCTGTCGAGCGACGACGGAGCCGCGAAGAAGGCGGCGTGGTCGCCGACCAGAACGTCACGGTCGTCGGCCAGCGCGGCCAGCGAGCGGGCCGTCTCCTCCTGCCGCGCGGTGAAGGCATCATCAGGCGCTGAGGAACAGGCGGCGAGCGCGGCGTCGACGATGGGTCGGTAGCCGGTGCAGCGGCAGAGATTGCCGGCAAGCCGCGACAGCACGGCCTCGCGACCGCCGGATGTGGCGGAGCCATCGTGGTAGAGCGTGAAGAGGCTCATCACGAAGCCGGGCGTGCAGAAGCCGCATTGCGAGCCGTGATGGTCCAGCATCGCCTGCTGGACCGGATGCAGCCGGTCCCCCGATGCGACGTCCTCCACGGTGACGAGTTCGGCCCCATCCAGTTGGCCAAGTAGCAGGATGCAGGCGTTGGCCGGCTGATAATGGACGGCCCCGCCCTGCAGGCGCCCCACCGCGACCGTGCAGGCCCCGCAATCGCCCTCGCCGCAGCCTTCCTTGGTGCCGGTTAGCCGCCGGTCGAGACGCAGCCAGTCGAGCACCGTCGTCATCGGCGCGACATCGGCGAGTTCCGCCGTGTGTCCCCGGTGGAGGAACCTCAAGGGGCGAGTGCTGGTCATGATCCCCGATAGGTCGTGTAGCCGAAAGGCGAGAGCAGTAGCGGCACGTGATAGTGCTGGTCCAGCGCACTGACACTGAAGCGCAGGGTGACGATGTCCAGGAACGGCGGGTCGGTCACCTCCGTTCCTGACCGGCGGTGATAGTCGGCCACGTCATATTCGAGGCTGTAAGGTCCCGGCCGGATGGTCGCCGGCGTCAGCAGCGGCGCGGGGGCCCGGCCGTCTGTATTGGTCTCTCCCTCCGCCACGAGCCGACGCTCGTCCCCCTCGATCGCGAAGAGCCGATAGCGAATGCCGGCAGCAGGGCGCCCTGCGGCCGTGTCGAGGACATGGGTGGAAAGGTGGCCGGGCATGGTGCGCGATCCTGTCTCGGGGCAATCTCACCATGAAGGCTGCCGGATTCCGCCGCGACAGAATAGCCGGTCTGCATACCGACCACGTATTTGTGCGGACGCGATGCCCAATGGCCGCAGCCTAACGTCCGAACCTCCGGACCGAATCGCATCATGAAGCCGATTGTGCAGCAGAAGGCGTCTTTCCGGGACCTGTTCACCCCCAAACTGGTGACGGTCCTGCGCGAAGGCTATGGCCTGAAGGACCTCCAGTCCGACGCCGTCGCCGGCCTGACGGTTGCCATCGTCGCCCTCCCCCTCTCCATGGCGATTGCCATCGCCTCCGGCGCGACGCCCGACAAGGGGCTGGTGACCGCCGTCATCGGCGGGTTCCTGATCTCGGCGCTCGGCGGCTCGCGCTTCCAGGTCGGCGGCCCGGCCGGGGCCTTCATCCCGCTCGTCGCCTCGACGATCGCCATCCACGGCTATGACGGTCTGGTCATCGCCACCTTCATGGCCGGCGTCATGCTGGTGGTGATCGGCTTCCTGCAGCTCGGGACCTATATCAAATACATCCCCTATCCCGTGACCGTCGGCTTCACCTCGGGGATCGCGGTCATCATCTTCGTCAGCCAGATCCGCGACCTGCTGGGACTGACGCTCGGCTCCGCCGAGCCTGCCGAAATGCTCCACAAACTCCCCGTGCTCTGGCATGCCCTGCCCACGGTCAACGCCATAGCCGTCGTCCTCTCGCTCGGCGCCATCGTCACCATCGTGGCGCTGAAGCGCTGGCGGCCGGCGATCCCCGGCATGCTGATCGTGGTGGCCGTGGGGGGGCTGGCAACGGCGCTGTTGCATCTGCCGGTCGAGACGATTGGCTCCCGCTTCGGCACGCTTCCGACAGGCATCACGTTCTACGGCCTGCCCAGCCTGTCGCTCACCCGCATCCGCGATCTGATGGTGCCAGCCATCGCCATCGCCATGCTCGGCGGCATCGAGTCGTTGCTCTCGGCGGTCGTGGCCGACGGCATGACGGGACGCCGCCATCGTTCCAACTGTGAATTGGTGGCTCAGGGCGTTGCCAACATGGCCTCGGCGCTGTTCGGCGGCATCCCCGTCACCGGCACCATTGCGCGAACCGCTACCAACGTGCGCGCCGGCGCCCGGGGCCCTGTCGCGGGCATGTTCCACGCCCTGTTCGTCCTGGTGTTCCTCGCGGTCGCCGGCGGCCTGATGAGCTATGTGCCGCTGGCCGTGCTCGCCGGTGTTCTCGCGGTCGTTGCCTGGAACATGGCGGAGAAGCGCGAGTTCGTGTCACTGCTGCGCGCCTCGCCCGGCGACGCCGTCGTGCTGCTCGCCGCTTTCCTGCTGACCGTCTTCGTCGACCTGACGGCGGGCATCGGCGTTGGCATCGTGCTCGGCTCGCTGCTCTTCATGCACCGCATGGCCGAGGCCATGGCGATCGAGGGCAAGGTCAGCCTGCTCGCTGCCGACGTGGCCGACGAGATCGGCGCGCGCGGGGCCTACGACCCGACCGAGGCGAAGGACCGGCGGATCGTCACCTATCGACTGAGCGGCGCCTTCTTCTTCGGTGCCGCGGCGACCGTCGTCTCCGTCTTCGACCGGATCGGCGATCCCCCCGCGATCTTCATTCTCGACATGTCGGAGGTGCCGTTCCTCGACACGACGGGGGCAAACACGCTGGAGGGCTTCGTGCACAAGCTCGAGCGCGCCGGAACCCATGTCATCATTGCCGCGCCGCGCGACAGCGTGATCGCCACGCTTGCCCATTTCGGCCTGCGGGAACCCCGGTTGACCATTGCCCGGTCGGCCGAAGCCGCGACCGCCGCCGCCGAGGCGCGTCTCGCCTTCAGTTGAGGACCCGCCGGCGCCCGGCCCAGCGGACGAAGATGCCGATGCCGGCGAGATAGAGGCTCGCGCCACCCAGAACCGCCGTCACCCACGGCTCCGGCCGCAGATCGGCTGCGATGGCGAGGATCGCGGCCATCGTCCAGACGCCGAGAACCACAAGCGTCAGCGGACGGAACCGGGTTACGCGGAACGGATGGACGAAGGCGAAAGGCGCGAAGGTTGCCGCCACCAGCGCCGAAATGGCCACGGCGTTGATCCAGCCCGGCAATCCGAACACCGCCAGGAGGAAGATCACCACGTTCCAGATCGCCGGAAAGCCCCTGAAGCCTCCCTCCACCGTCTTCATCTCGGCATCGGCGAAGTAGAAGGCCGACGAGATCAGGATCGCGGCGGCGAGCGGCCAGGCCAGCGGCGCAGGAACGAGACCCGCATGGATCATGAGGTAGACCGGCACGACGACATAGGTGAGGTAGTCGACGACGAGATCGAGCACCTCGCCGGAATAGCGCGGCAGGAGCCCCGCGACGCCGACCCGCCGCGCGATCGTCCCGTCGATGCCGTCGACCACCAGGGCGAGGCCGAGCCAGACGAAGGTCGCCGCCCTCCGGCCCTCGCCGGCTGCCTGAAGCGCCAGCAGCCCGAGGACCGCGCCGCTCGCGGTGAAGGCATGGACCGCATAGGCCGGCAGCGGATGTCGGGTCGGCGGGTCCGGCACCATGCGCCTGGTCTCCTGTGCGGCCTGCGCCATCCCTACCGCGAACACGAACCTGCGACCGGCAGAGCCAGGCAGGTCTGTCCCTCGTATCTTGGGCAGATCGCGCGGGAATGCTAGAGATTGCACGGTGATGGCTACGGACGGCAAGGCAGATGACCGGCACAGTTCGCAAGGCGGAATATGACGTGATCGTGGTGGGTGCGGGACCGGCGGGGCTTTTCGCCGCGCTGGCGCTGCACCATGCGGGCCTGCGTGCCGCGATCGTCGGCATTCCGCCCGGGGGGCGGAGCGATCATCGCACCTCCGCCCTGCTCGATGGTTCCGTTCAGGCGCTGCGTTGCCTCGGCCTGTGGGACGACGTCGCGCCGAAGGCCGCCCCCTTGCGCGTGATGCGCCTCGTCGATGCGACGGGCGGCCTCTTGCGTGCGCCGGTCTTCGAGGGCCGCGCCGCCGAAATCGGCCTCGACGCCTTCGGCTACAACATCGCCAATGACGACCTGAACGCCGCGCTGCTGGCGCGGGTGCGGCATCTCGGCATCCCGCTCATCGCAGAGACCGTGACAGCCGTTGAACTCGCCGACGGCCAGCCCGCTGTGGTTCTGGCGTCCGGTGACCGGATCACCACGGAGGTCGTGGCGGGCGCCGATGGCCGAAACTCGCTGGTGCGCACTGCCGCCGGCATCGACGTGGTGGCAACGCGCTATCCGCAGACCGCCGTCACCGTCTGCTTCCGCCATTCCCGTCCGCATCACGATATCTCGACGGAATTCCATACGCCGACGGGTCCGTTCACCCTGGTGCCGCTGCCAGGCGACCGGTCGAGCCTGGTCTGCGTCGTCAGACCCGGTGAGGCCGACCGGCTGCTGGCGCTGGACGACGCTGCGCTTGCGCGCGAGATCGAGAAGCGGTCGCAGGCCATCCTCGGCAAGGTAATGCTGGAGCCGGGCCGCGGCCGCTATGACCTTTCGGCGATCACGCCGCGGCAGTTCGCCGTGCCCGGCGCGGCCCTCATCGGCGAGGCGGCCCATGTCGTGCCGCCCATCGGCGCCCAGGGGCTCAACCTCGGCATGCGTGACGGCGCGGTGCTCGCCGACTGCCTGGCCGATGCCCGCCAACGCAGCGAACCGATCGGCGGGACGGCAGCCATGGCGACCTATGACCGGGCGCGCCGCGCCGACATCGTCAGCCGCACCTTCGCCATCGACGTGCTCAACCGGTCGCTGCTCTCGGCTTTCATGCCGGTCCATGTGCTGCGCGGCGCAGGCCTCTGGCTCCTCGACCAGATCGGGCCGCTGCGGCGCGCCTTCATGCGCGAGGGGCTGCAGCCGTCCCATGGCCAGCCGCGCCTGATGCGCGGCGAGGAGCGGCCAGCGGCCTGACGCCCGTCATGGCGAGAATATATTGATCGGCAGAAGCTCGTTCTTTACCAGATAGAGCACACTTGTCAGCGTACCGACCGAGACCAGCGTGCCCAGCAGCACGGCATTGGACGCCTCCTCCACCCAGGTGTCGTACTGGCGGGCGATGATGAAGACGTTGAGCGCCGGTGGCAGGCAGGCCATCAGCGCCGCCGCATAGACCCAGGCAGGCTCGAACGTCCCGAGAAACGACAGGATCAGCACCGCGAGCGCCGGGTGGACCAGGAGCTTCAGCGCGAGGATCGGCGAGATGCCGGCGGCGACCTTCGCCAGCGCGCGAAAACTCTCCATGCGCAGCGCCACCGTCACGCCCAGCGTGAACAAAGCGACCGGAGCCGCGGCGTTCTGCAGGAAGGCCAGCAGCCGATCGAGCATCTCCGGCGGCTGGAACTTCAGGAAGGCGGAGATCACACCCGCCACCGTCGCCAGGATGAAGGGGTGGGTGACGATCTTGAAGATGACCTCGCCGATGACGGAGAGGATGGATCGCCGGTCGGTCCCGTCCAACGCCATCAGCAGCGGCACAAGGGAAAACAGCAGGATATTGTCGAAACAGAAGATCAGCGCGACGGGGGCCGCGGCCTCCGCCCCGATCGTCGAAAAGGCGAGGCCCGGCCCCATGTAGCCGATATTGCCGTAGGCCGCGGAGACGCCGGCGACCGTCGCATGGCCGGTATGGCCGCCCGACCGCCATGCCACATAGGCGAAGCCGAGCACGAAGACGGCAAAGGTCGCAAACGTCGTGCCGACGACGAAGGGAACGTTGTTGAGCTTCTCCAGCGGCGTCTGCGCCAGGATCCGGTAGAACAGCGCCGGCAGGGCGATGTAGATGAGGAAGAAGTTCATCCAGCCGAGGCCGGCCTCGGGGATCGCCGTGCCCTTCCACGCCTTGTAGCGCGCGGCGAAGAAACCGAGCGCGATCAGGCCGAAGAACGGCATCGCAAGATTGAGAACCTGGATCATGGGGCCGATCGCTGCGCGGCGGGAGGTCAGCGACCGCTAATGACCGCGAGCGCCGCGGTCAACGGATCGAAGGGTTGATCTCAGTGCAGACCGGTGCGTTTCACCCGGTAGCCGCCGTCATCGTCCGGGTCGAAGACCTCGTCCACCTGCGGATGGCGGATCGGGTCGCCGCTGGTGTCCGGCAGAAGGTTCTGCTCCGAGACATAGGCGATGTACTCGGTCACCTCGTTCTCGGCGAACAGGTGGTAGAAGGGCTGGTCCTTCGACGGCCTGAGTTCGGCCGGGATCGCTTCGTACCACTCGTCCGTGTTGGCAAAGGTCGGGTCCACGTCGAAGACCACGCCCCGGAACGGATGGATCCTGTGCTTGACGATCTGTCCGATCTTGAACTTGGCTTGCCGTGGCTTGTCGATCACGCCGCTGATGGTCCGTGTGGAAATGGGGTCCCTCTCGGGCGCGCGACAAAAGCGGCAGGGAGCCGCCGTGTCAACGTTACATGGAATCAAATACGCCTGAAGAGCGCGATCAGATCGCGTAGCGCGCGGCGTAATCGGGGTCCTTGGCGGCGACGATCCGCGCCAGGTCGACCATGACCTTGGCCTGCTTCCAGGTGGCGTCGTCCTGCATCTTGCCGTCGATCATCACCGCGCCCGAGCCGTCCGGCATTGCCGCCAGGATGCGCGCGGCAAAGGCGACCTCGTCGGGATCGGGCGAGAAGACCCGCTTGGCGATGTCGATCTGCGAGGGATGCAGCGTCCAGGCGCCGGCGCAGCCCATGAGGAAGGCGTTGCGGAACTGCGTCTCGCAGGCCAGCACGTCGGAAAAGTCGCCGAACGGGCCGTAGAAGGCCTTGAGACCATTCGCGGCGCAGGCGTCGACCATCTTGGCCAGCGTGTAGTGCCAGAGATCCTGCTGATAGACGGCGCGCGGCCCCTCGCCCACCGCATCCGCCACCACCTTGTATTCGGGATGGCCGCCGCCGACCCGGGTGGTCTTCATCGCGCGCGAGGCGGCAAGATCCGCCGGTCCGAGGCTCATGCCGTGCATGCGCGGCGAGGCCGAAGCGATGTCCTCGACGTTCTTCACCCCCTCGGCGGTCTCCAGGATCGCGTGGATGAGGATGGGCCTCGCCACCTTGTGGCGCGCCTCCAGCTGGGCGAGCAACTGGTCGAGGTAGTGAATGTCCCAGGGACCCTCGACCTTCGGCAGCATCACAACGTCGAGCTTGTCGCCGACCGCCGCGACGATCTCGGTGAGGTCATCGAGAATCCAGGGCGAGTTCAGCGCGTTGACGCGGGTCCAGACGCCCGTGGTGCCGAAATCGGTTGCCCTGACCATCTCGATGAAACCGGCGCGCGCGGCCTCCTTGGCATCGAGCGGGATGGCGTCCTCGAGGTTGCCGAGAATCACATCGACGGACTTCGCCAGTTCCGGAACCTTGGCGCGCACCTTCTCCATGTGCGGCGGCACGAAATGGATCATGCGCTCCAGCCGCACCGGCAGCTCGCGATAGGGTTCCGGAGCGCCGATGGCGAGCGGCTTGTAGATGTTGCGCGGCAGCTTCATGGCCCCCTCCTGGTTCCGGCCAGCGCTACATCACCGCGCTGCAGCGCACAATTCCGTTGAAGGGCTGATGGCGCCAACGAAAAAGGCGCGGGACGAGCCCGCGCCTTCCGATGTTGGAGCCGTTTGTCCGATCAGCGCTGCGGCGGAGCCAGTGGCTGCATGCCGGCCGGCGCGCCCGGAACAACAGGCACACCGGGGGCGGCGGCGCCGCCCTGCTGCTGGCGCTGCTGCTCAACGAGGCGGCGCTGGGCCTCCTCCCCGCGACGCTGCAGTTCTTCCTGCAGGCGGCGCTGCTGCTCCTCATAGGCCTTCGGATCGACGGGAGCACCGTCATAGGAGGCCGCAAATCCCTGCAGCGACATGCCGAGCGAGATGGCGCGGTTGTTCATGTTGACGACCTGGATGTTCAGGTTGGTCGAACGCTTCATCCGGGTCAGGAAGTCCGGCTGGATCTCCATCTGCGCGAAACAGGCGTTCGGCAGGCAGACCTCGTAGCGCATGGCCTGGGGCTGGGGCTGGCCCTGCCCCTCGAGCACGACGCGGATGCCGGGCTGCAGCGACATGCCCACCGGCACGGCGATGATCAGGCGAGGCTTCTCGCCCTCCAGATCGCGGATCTGGACGGAGGCGAGCATCTGGCCGTTCTCGGCGCGTGTCTCCTGCACCACCATGCAGAGCTTCTTGGTGGTCGGGGGCGTGCGCTCATCGACGGGCACGTTGTCGCACAGCTTGACCCAGGGGGTCTGGATGGCGGCGAGGTTCTCCTGGGTAGCGGGAGCAGCCGGCTGGGCCGGAGTCGCCTGCTGCGCGGGAGCCGGCTGCGCCGGCCGCTGGGCCGGGCGCGGGGCCTGGGCAAGGGCCACCGCAGGCACCAGCATCAGGGCGAGGCCTGCACCCATCCGGGCCGCAGCTTTGGCGGAAAGCGACATGAAAGGTCCTTTCGGTCGTGTCCGTTACGCACGCTGTGGCCGCGGCGGGTCGGACCTTGATGAGTCGGATCGGTCGCGCTCTTTCGCCGTCGAACGTGGCGACATGGTGGCGTGATCCCCGGTCGCGGTTGATAGCGACTCGGCGATCCGTTGAAAAGCCGGAATCACCCGATTTCATGCTCGGTTATCATTGAAGGCCTATTCTGACGCCATGCTGCTCCGCTATGTCCTCGCCTGCCTCGCATCCCTCCTGTCCGTCGCCGCCACGGCGTCGGCGGCTGACTGGCCGCGGGGCCCACTCCTGACATCGATTGCCATGCACGGCGCACCGGCCAGCGCGCCCGACCTCGCCCACCGGCGCTACGTCAACCCGGACGCGCCGAAAGGCGGCCGCATCGTTCTGGGCGCGCAGGGGACCTTCGACACGCTGAACCCCTTTGTCGTCCGGGGCCTCGCCGTGCAGGGCGCCCGGCAGTACCTCTATGAAACCCTGCTCACCCGCTCCTACGACGAGCCTTTCACGCTCTATCCGCAGATCGCCCGCGCGCTGGAGGTGCCCGACGACCGCTCCTGGATCATTTTCCACATCGATCCCCGTGCGCGCTTCTCCGATGGGCGCCCCGTGACGGCCACCGACGTCCTGTTCTCCTGGGAACTTCTGAAGGAGCGCGGCCGGCCCAACCACCGGGCCTATTACCGCAAGGTCCAGCGGGTCGATCTCATCGACCCCCTGACCATCCGCTTCGACCTTGCCGGCGCCAATGACCGGGAACTGCCACTGATCCTCGGGTTGATGCCGATCCTACCGCGCCATGGCGTCGATCCCGAGACCTTCGAGGAAACCACCCTCGCTCCACCGGTGGGCTCCGGCCCCTATACGATCGCAGAGGTGAAGGCCGGAGAGAGCCTGACGCTGCGGCGCAATCCCGATTGGTGGGGCCACGCCCTGCCAATCAACCGCGGCCTGTTCAATTTCGACGAGATCCGCTTCGACTTCTATCGCGACGGCAACACGCTGTTCGAGGCCTTCAAGAAGGGCCTGGTCGACAGCCGGGTGGAAGCGGACGCCGGACGCTGGGCCTCGGGCTACGATTTTCCCGCCATTCGCGAGGGGCGCATCACCCGCGCCACCGTGCGCCCGGGCACGCCGATGGGCATCCGGGGGATGGCGATGAACACCCGTCGGCCGATCTTCCAGGATGCAAGGGTGCGCGAGGCGCTGGGGCTGCTGTTCGACTTCGAGTGGACCAACCGCACCCTCTATGCAGGCGGGTTCGAGCGGACGCAGTCGATATTCGAGGGCTCAGAGCTGTCCGCGCGCGGACGCGCCGCGGACGACCGCGAGCGGGCGCTGCTCGCCGAGGTGGGGGCCAAGGTCAGGGCTGACATCCTCGAGGGAACCTATCGTGTGCCAGTCTCCGACGGCACTAGCGGCGACAGGGTGCGGTTGCGGCAGGCGATCCGGCTCTTCGAGGAGGCCGGCTGGCGGCTCGACGCCGGTGTCATGCGCCATAGCGGCGGCGGGCAGCCCTTCGCGTTCGAGATTCTGGTCGCGACCCGTGATCAGGAGCGCCTTGCCCTTACCTATCAGCGCTTCCTGAGCCGGGCCGGAATCCGTGCCGAGGTGCGCAATGTCGACGCGGTCCAGTACGAGCGGCGCCTGCGCGACTACGACTTCGACATGGCGGATTACCGCTGGTGGAACACGTCCCTGTCTCCTGGCAACGAGCAGGCCTTCTATTGGGGCGTCGCGGCAGGCCGCTCTCCCGGCAGCCGCAACCTGCCCGGCATCGCCGACCCGGCCGTCGATCGTCTCGTTGCAGCCATCGTCGAGGCCACCACCCGCGAGGATCTGGTCATGGCTGCCCGCGCCCTCGACCGGACGCTGACCTCCGGTTTCTACTGGGTCCCCCTCTTCCACCAGCCCGCACAGTGGATGGCCCGCTGGAACCACATCGGCGTACCTGCCGAATCATCCGTTTTCGGCTATCTGACGGAGACGTGGTGGCGGCGTGACGCCGGGGGGCGAACCAGCGGTGATTCTCGGTAAGGGCAGGAAGGCGTCATCGACGGGCGTGGCGGGGCGCGCGACCCTCGACGGCCTGTTGCGTCGGGCGGCCGAGATCCGGCCCGCCAGCCGTGCGCTCGCTGATGCACCGAACCGTCCGCACCTGATCGGCGGTGAGCCGCGTCTGCTGACCTGGGCCGAACTGGATGGACTGGTCGACGCGCTGGCCGGGCACCTGCGCCAGATGGGCCTGCCGACCGATGCGGTCGTCGCAACGCAGTTCGCCATGTCGTCCGACGCGATCATCGCCCTCCTGGCGCTATCGCGGGCGGGCTGCATCACCGCACCGATTCCTCTCGGCTGGGGGCGGCGCGAGACAGCGGCCCATCTCCAGCGTCTCGGCGCACGCGCCATCCTCGCGGCCGGCCGCATCGGCCCGCTCGAGAGCGCCGACATGATGCGCTTCGCCGCGGCCGAAACATTTTCTGTCCGTTTCGTCCTGTCGCTCGGCGGCCCGGCGCTGGATGGTGTCATTCCGCTCGACGACGTGCTGGCGACCGAGGGTGGTGCCCCGCGGATCGACCTCGAGCGGCCGGATAACCCTGCCGACCACGTGGCCGTCGTCACGGCCGATGCGGCGGCTGAAGGCCATTTCGGGGTCGCACGCAGCCACAACGAGGTCGTCGCCGGCGGACTCGCCGCCTTCATGGCAGGCGTTCCCGACGAGCATTCTGTCTTTGCCGCCACGCTCGCGCCGGACACCTTCGCCGGGATGGCCCTGCAGATTGTCCCCTGGCTGATGTCGGGAGGCACTCTGATCGCTCATCCCCCGCTGGCCATGCGGATCATCCTGGATCGGCTCGCGGCCGATGGCGTCACCCATGCCGCACTTCCGTTTGCGGCCGGTGCCGCCGTCCTCCGCTGCCCGCTGGCGCAGAGGCCGGCGCTGCGCCACGTCGCGCTGCTGGCGCGCCGCCCCGCTGGCGATCTCGACCTCACGGAGGCCGAGGCCGACGGGCTCGCCGTGGATGTGTTCCACGGCTTCGGCGAAGCCGCCATCGTGCGGACGCTGAAAGGATCGCCCGGCATACTCATGCTGGGAACGGACACCCATACCTCCGGCGGCGGCCAGTCGCCGATCCTCGTCGAGAGCCGCATCGGTGCCGACGGCACGCTGGAACTGCGCGGCGCCATGGTGCCGAAGGTCGCCTTCCCCCCCGGAGCCGAGAACGGTCTACCGCCCTACTGGTCCGTCGATGCCGAGGGCTATCGGCACACGGGATTTCCGGCCGCCACCGACAAGCAGCGCAAGACCCTGACCATTGGCTCACGGGAGCCCGGCATCGTCTCGATCGGCGGACGCCGCTTCCCGGAGGCAGGCTTGCGGGCGGCCTACGCCGAGGCTGGCGGCGAGATCGCGCCGGTCGTCCGTCCCGATCCGATTCTCGGCGATCGCGTGTCAGGCGTTGTCGGCGATGGCCGCGCCATCGTCGGTCTCGCCGGACGCCTCGTCGACAGCGGCCTGACGCCGCTCGGCATCCCCGGCGGCGCGCGGCAGGCCGGGCAGCTTCCCTTCGAGGATACCCGCCCCAAGGAGGAGCCGCCGCTGCTCGACCCCTTGAGCGAGTCGCATTCGGCGTTGGCACAACTCCTGAGCGTGGCGCGCGCGGCGGCAGGCTACTAAGCTCGGTCTCCCGTTTGTGGAGACTGCCATGGCCGACAATGTCCTTACCCTCGACGTCGTGTCGGACGTTGTCTGCCCCTGGTGCTACGTGGGCAAGCGCCGGCTCGAGAAGGCTCTGGCCCTGGTCACCGACATTCCCACCGAGATCCGCTGGCGCCCCTATCAGCTTGCGCCCGAGCTGCCGCCTGAGGGCAAGCCTCGCCGGGAGTACATGCTCGCGAAGTTCGGCGATCCCCAGCGGATCCGCGAGATCCATCAGCGACTCACCGGGATCGGGGCCGAGGAAGGCATTCCCTTCGACTTCGACGGCATCGCGGTCGCCCCCAATACGCTCAACGCCCACCGGCTCATCCTCTGGGCGCGGGCGGGCGAGACCCAGGACCGGGTGGTCGAGGCGCTGTTCTCGGCCTTCTTCGTCGAGCGACGCAATCTCGCCGACGAGCAGGTCCTGATCGACATCGGTGCGGGTTGCGGCCTCGACCGGGACCTTCTGACCGAACTCTTCGCGTCCGACGCGGACATCGAGCGCACCCAGCGGGAAATCGCCTCGGCCCAGCGCATCGGCGTCACCGGCGTGCCGTTCTTCATCGTCGCCGGGCGCTATGGAATCGCCGGAGCGGAAGCTCCGGAGACGATTGCCGGGGCGATCCGGCAGGCCGCTGGCGAGATGGCCCCGGGTGCTGCAGCCGGTTGAGCAACGCCGCGGCTCACAGATGCGTTGCGGCCGGGCCGCCGAGACGCTAAGCCGTTGCCATGGCACAGGGATCGAACCTCACCCACCTCGACGCGAGCGGGCAGGCCAACATGGTCGACGTCTCGGCCAAAGCCGCCACCGACCGGACCGCTGTCGCGGCCGGCTGCGTCGTGATGAAACCGGAAACACTGGCGCTGGTGCGCGCCGGAGACGCCAAGAAGGGCGACGTCCTCGGTACCGCACGGCTCGCCGGAATCATGGCGGCGAAGCGTACGCATGACCTCATCCCGCTCTGCCACCCCCTGCTGCTCACCAAGGTGGCGGTCGATGTGGTTCCGGACGAGGCGTTGCCGGGTGTCCGGGTCACCGCCACGGTCAAGGTCTCCGGCCAGACTGGTGTCGAGATGGAGGCCCTCACCGCCGTCTCTGTCGCCTGCCTGACGGTCTACGACATGGTGAAGGCCGTCGACCGCGGCATGAGGATCGAGGGGATCCACGTCGTCGAGAAGAGCGGCGGCGCCTCCGGCACCTACCGGGCCGCCTGAGCCATGGCCGGACTGCTTCCCGTCGCGGAGGCGCTGGCGCGGGTCCTGAAGGACGCGGCCCCCCTGCCCGAGGAATGGATTCCGGTCGCCGAATGCGATGGTCGCGTGCTGACCCGCGATCTCGTCGCAGCCCGCAGCCAGCCGCCGGAGGACGTCTCGTCGATGGACGGATACGCGGTGCGCGCGGCGGACCTTCCCGGACGTCTCACGGTCATCGGCGAGGCCGCGGCCGGCCATGCGTTCGCAGGAACCGTTGAGGCCGGAACGGCTGTGCGCATTTTCACCGGCGCACCGGTACCGGGCGGCGCCGACATGGTGGTGATGCAGGAGGACGCCGAACGCGATGGCGAAACCGTCGCCATCCCGGTCGCCGGAAATGCCGGGCGTTTCATCCGTCGCCGGGGTCTCGATTTCGCCGCCGGCGAAACCGGCCTGACGGCGGGAACGCCGATGAACCCGCGCCGGCTGGCGCTTGCCGCGGCGATGAACCACGCGATGGTGCCTGTCCACCGGAAGCCGCGCGTCGCCATCCTGTCGACGGGTGACGAACTGGTCGAGCCTGGAACGGCTCCCGCGCCCGGGCAGATCGTGTCGTCCAATGCGCTGGCGCTTGCTGCGATCGTCCACCGGGCCGGCGGCCTGCCGACGCATCTCGGCATAGCGCCGGACCGGCTCGACGCAACGCTCGACCGCGTCCGCCAGGCGCGTCTTACCGGCCATGACGTCCTCGTCACCTCGGGCGGCGCTTCCGTCGGTGAATACGACCTGATGCGGGAAGTGATTGCCGCCGAGGGGGCCGCACTCGGCTTCTGGAAGATCGCCATGCGCCCCGGAAAACCCCTGCTGATGGCCGATCTCGGTCCGATGAGGCTGCTCGGCCTGCCCGGCAATCCGGTCGCCTCCTTCGTCTGCGCCATGCTCTTTCTCCTGCCGCTGCTGCGCCGGCTCGGGGGGCAGCCTGACGACACCGCAGCCGGCGAGGAGGCGATCCTCGGCGCCGATGTCCCGGCCAACGACCTGCGCGCCGACCATCTGCGCGCCCGCCTGACCCATGACCAGGGGCGGCTCATCGCCACGCCCTCCGCGATCCAGGATTCATCCATGATCCGTGTGCTGGCCGAATCCGATGCGCTGATCCTGCGCGCACCGCATGCGCCAGCGGCACAGGCGGGCGACAAGTGCCGCATCCTGCGGCTCGATCGCTGATTGGCGTGTGTCCGTGATCGATATCTGGCGCCGGTGAGAGCTATTTGGCGGGACTTCGTGGGATTTTCTGGGATAATCCAGGATCACTCCGAAGCCAGCGCGCGCTTCGCGTCGGCCAATCGCCGGTCGAGGAAAAACTGGGCGACCGCCTCACGGGTGGGTGTAGCCCCGAGAACCCGTCTCTTCGTCTCGGCGACCGTCGCATCGATGGCCAGCCCCGCATCATAGCATTCGTCGAGAATCGGGCGGACCTTTACCGAATACGCGATCGAGGGGCGGCGTGGCGGAACTGCCGAAAGGCCATGGGCCGCGAGCTTGCGCAGCTTCGTCCAATACCGGTGCACGGCAGAAGACGAGGGTATCTGACGCGGGCCGAACCGATCTGCCGCAGCCGCCTGTGCCTCTTGGATGGTGGCAGACAGCCTGAGTTGCTCTGCGAAGAACGCGGCCACGTCGCTATCGCCGAAATGGCGACTGCGTTCATTCTGTACGCCATCGGACAACAGCGCGCGCAGGCGGTGAAGCTCTTCCCGCTCGCGCATGAAAGTCGCGTATTCGGTGCTGCTGATCCGAACGGTATCGGGCGGAGCGTCATCGCTCATGCCGAACCTCCTTCAACGCGGCTTTGACCAGGTGGCGCGAAGGATCAAATGGCATCGTGATCATGCGCGGCTCTCATGCAGTGAGCTGCCGATGCGGGCCGCCACGCGCTCCCCAAGTGTGCGGCTCATGTCGTCCAGCGACTGGCCGTTGGGGGCAATGGTGACCCCGCCCATGTCGATCGAGACGGCGATGCCACCACCCGATCCGCCTCCGGACGCTCCGCCGGCCGTGCCAGCATCCGGAGCGGACGGCCGCGGCAGTGCCCAACCACCTTGTCGCGAAGCCGACATGCCTGCCGCCGCCATGGTCCGCATCCGGTCGGACACCGCCCCGCTGTTGTCGCCGATGCCGGAGGCGAGTTGTGCCGCGATCTCCTGCCCACCACGGCGCAGGTAGCGGAACGGGCCGTCTTTCGCAGGGCTCTGCGGTACGTTGCGCATGGCCCGACCGGCTACCTCGCTCATCGCGGCCGAGACCTCGCCGCCGCCGGCTCGAATGCCGGCGGCAAGCTGCGATGAAATCTGCTGACCTGCGGAATAGGCCTGGTTGGAGACTTGTCCCAGCGTGCTCGACATTTGCGCCGCGAGCCGGTCGATCTCCGAATTGGCCTTGTTCAGCGCATCGGAAAGCGCCCGCAGCTCGTAGTTTTGGGCAGAGGTTGCATTGCCACCCTGACCGGCAATCGCATCCCTTATCGACTGAATGGCCTCCCGGAGCGAGGTTGCTTCGGTCTCGACCTTGGCTCTCTGGGCCTGGAGGCCGGCGAGCCATTCACGCACCCCTGGACCGGATGGCTCATCCGCTGTCGGTGCGCGCTGCCGATCCTCGCGAGCCAGGACGTCTGGAGCCATCTGCTGGCGATCTCGACGACGAAGAATGTCCGGCCGAGCGGGGGGCGGGCCGTGACGCAGGACATCCTCGAAAAACTTGCGGCGCTCGGCATCATTGGCATCACGTATCTGGCCTTCAATGCTGGCGACGCTCGACGGCGTCTCCTCGGCCGCTCGCTTCGCCAGTTGGCGCTCCGTCTCGCGGACGCGCGCCTCTTCACGAAGGGCTGTGAGCCGCTGGCGTTGAAGGGCCAACTCTTCCTGCCGGCGAAAGTCGTAGTTATCCCGCGCCCTCTTCATCTCTTCGTCAAGAGCCGCGATGCGTCGGTCGTAAATCTCACGTGCGATAGCGCCCTGACCGCGTCTTTCGCGTTCTTGGTGCGCTTCGTAGTTATCGAACAGGCGGTTGACGGCCCCGGCCACGGTGCCGGCCGCGAGTCGCCCCGCATAGCCAATTCGCGCTGTGAGAGCGTCGATCGCCTGCTTGGCCCGCTCAATCTTGGCAAAGTCGGCTTCAGAAAGGACGTCGAACTCCCGCTGCACCGCCCCTCGCGTCCGCGACCGAT
>CAZEZD010000003.1:0-15390 GCA_964516115.1 uncultured Hyphomicrobiales bacterium | reverse complement strand
AGCGTCCTGATGCGGTCGATCTGCTGGGCAAGGCGTCTGATCTCCTCGGCCTGATCGTTGCCGAAGATATTGGAGATCGCGCTGTCGCGTTTGTCCGGCGCCAGCGCGTTCAGCTTGGTCAGGAAGTCGAGGATCGTGCTGTTGGCGTCGCGGCGGAACGACTGAGCAAAGGTGCGGGTGCGCAGCCCCATGGAGCGCAGGGCCTTGTCGAAGTCGCCTCCCTGATTGGACGCATCGGAGAGGGTCGAGACGATCGACGACATCGCCTTGTGAGATGCGGAGGCCTCCGCACCGGCCGCCCGAAGTGCGGCGCCATAGGCGGTCATATTCTCCGCTGAGAGGCCCGCTGACTGCCCCTCCTGTCCAACCTCGCGCAGGAAGCCTGCGAGATCGGTTGCCTTGGTACGGGTCGCCGTCGCGGCGGTCTGGATTGCGTCGGCGATGCCTTCGAGCCGCGGCTGATTGGCGCGATAGATGTTGCCGAGGGTCGATAGGGTCTCGCCCGTCCGCGACGCCCGCTCGCCCCAGACCTGTGAGGCACGGGCAGCAAGGGACGCATAGCTGACGAGGTCATTCCCGCGACGTCGCTCGCTCGCGCCCGCCGCCATGAGCCCGGCAACCTCTTCCTTCGTGCGGCCGGTCGCGCGGGCGATCGTCAAGACCCGCTGCTGATAGTCGTCCAGTTCGGCATTGGTTGCACCGGTCGCACGGCGAACGTCGGACATCGCCCGTTCCAGCGACAGAGCATCCGGGGTCGAAGCGGCGACAAGGGCCACCGCGCCAGCGGCAGCGCCAGCTAAACCTCCGGCGGCCATCATGCCTGCCCGGCCGGCCAGGGCCGCGCCCGCCCCGCGGGCCAGACCACCCGGCATCGCAGCGGCTTCGGCGACCGACCCTGACGGCTGCGGACCCGCCGCCGCGGTTGCCCTCCCGCGCCGAGACCAGCGGGCCGCAGCAACGCCGCCGGCCACACCGTTGAACGCCCCGCCCCGGAGGCGTTCGTCGCGCCGCATCAACCCGAAGTAGGAGACCTGCGCGCCCCTCGCGGTGGCTGCCGCCGCCATCGCGTCCCGCTCAGCGCGCGGGCGGCGGCGGCTGATGGCGATATATTCCTCGGCCTTCCTGTTGAGATGGTCGAAGGCGCGCGTCATCGCATAGGTACGACCGAGCGCCATGGCCGAGGGGCCGCCGCCCTCGGCGCGTCGATGCAGGCTGACGATGTGAGCGTTATAGCGCCCCGTCGAGGCTGCCAGGCGGTCAGTTGCCCTCGCCTGCGCCCCTATCGCGCTGGTCGCTACCAGCGTCGTGTTGCCGGAGCGGACTGCCGTCGCGCGAAGGCCCGCCGAAGTCGAGGCGAACCGACCCTGACTGGCATTGAGCTTGTCCAGTTCGCGCCGGGCCGGGCCTGTCTTACCGGTCAGCCGGTCGACCAGCTCCAGAATGAGCGAGGCCTTCATCTCGGCCATTGCGGCGCCTCCGCAGTTGCGACGTCAGGCGACGGCGCCCGTGACGAGATAGCCGACGTCAGGAGCGCAGATGATCTCTTCGACCTTCTCGCCGACGCGAACGACTTCGCCCCCTTCCATCCCGATGTTCGGATCGAGGATGGTCCCGGCGACCCGCGAGTTGACCTCGGCCGTGAAGCCGAAGGTGATGCCGCCGCGATCGGGCCGGGCCTCGGGATCGATGTGCAGGAAGGCCATGTTCTTGCCCCAGACGCGCTGGATCACCGGCGCCTGCCCCTTGCGAGCGGTGTTCACGAAGCCCTCGCCGACGAGCACCTTGGGGATTTCGAACAGGCGACCGAACTCCTCGCGGGTGATGATGCCCCGCGTCGTCGTCTGTCCCCGCACCGCGTTGACGATGTGGGGATGGGAGCGGATGACGTCCCAGACGGCCTGCCCCATCACCACCACGTTGGGGCGGAACACCAGCGTGCCGGCGAGCGCACCGGCGATGACGCCGATCGGATCGGAGTCGGTGTAGTCCGAGAACTTCGCCCCGCCCATCAGGGCGAGCTTCCGGCCGGACGAGTAGCTGTCCGGAGAGAACACCTTGCTGGCCACGCGCACCTCCCGGTCGAGAAGGATCAGCGAGGTGAGCATCTTCGCCGAATGCGCCCGCGGATCGTAGGTGCTGCGATTCAGTTGGCGCTGGCGCGCCGCTTCGTTGATGTCACCCATGGGGATTGGGTCGTCCAGGGCGTAGTCGTTGGTGCGCCCCTGCCGTTCGATGCCCGTGAATTCCATCTGATTGGGCCGCCCCCGGCGACCAACGCGGGTATCGGGAAGGGTAAATCCCTCGGCGAGCGGGTGCTCGATCCAACTGAACCGTTCGGACATGACCGGAACGCGCGGAAGGACCTGATCGGCGATCAGCGTCTGCGAGGGATTGGAGTAGCCGACCGAGATCGCGGTCAGGGCTTCATTGACGGGAAAGGGTCGTTCCATGACGGTCTCCGAGGCGTCGGTGTGGAAATGGCAGGCGGTCTCAGGCGGTGGGCGTGATGCCGCCGGTCACGCGAACGACCGCGTCGTCGATCGCCATTGATTTGCCGTCCTTGGCCGCGTCCGCCTGAAGCCGGCGCGCCTGCTCAAGGATCGTCTTGCTTCCGTCGTGCACCGCGCCTTCGCCGGGCGTGATCCGGTTGAGGGCCATCGGCGATCCGCCGATCACAGGCATCGCGGCGCAGAGGGCCTCGAATTGCTCGACGCCGACCTGACGGCATACGGCGAGCGCACGATCCTTTGCCGCGGGCGGGAATTTGCCGTCCCGCACCGACGCATCGACGGATGCCTGAATGGCAGCTTCGCCAGCGGCGCGGTCGCGCTCGCTCAGGGCCGTCTCCGCCGAAACGGCGCGGTTCAGAGCGACGTCGTGTTCGGCCTTGGGCACGAAGGACCCCGCCGCGACATCGCGCTCCAGTTGCCGCAGGGTGGCCAGTCGGGTCATCAGCGCGTCGTCGTCGGTCTCCGCATCCGCTCCGATCGCGCGGCACAGCGCGACGCGATCGATCGAACCGCTATGGTTCAAGGCCGGAAGGTCGAGGTTCGGCTTGTTGGTCAGCGCGACCGAAGAAATCTGCGTGATCTCGCGATCGCTTGCCCGGAAGCGAATGGCCGGGGAGAGATACCGGTAAGCCTTCGTGGTCAGGTACTCACGGCCCTGCGGGGTCAGGTCGAACTCGGTGGCGGCCACCGCGCCGTCGATGACCGCAAGCTTCTTGATCCATCCGACGGCCGGGGCGGGCTCGCCCTTGGGCCCCTTCAGTTCGGTCGCGTGCTCGATGTCGATCGGGAGCGGCTTCGCGATGGAGTTGAACGCCTGGACGAGAACGTCCGGCGCCGTCGATCGCCATCGCCTGCCATCCACACCGACGATGTCAGGCCCTCGCGGGATGAGCACCAGGACGTTCGGCAGTTCAGCGCCTTCGACGGCGATGGGGTTCAGCCGGTCGGAATGTTGCTCGTTCTGCAAGTCCATCTCCATCGGATGAGGAACCGCATCGAAGCTTGGTCGCTGGCACGACCGGAGCCCCGATGCGGGCTGCCCTCAACAGCGATGGAAGTGATAACGCGCGGGAACACCCGGAAATGAGGGCGGCATTTGCCGCCCCTACAGGGGCCGACTCGACTCGCGCGACACGTGTGTTACCAATGGATGCGCGCAAGAAGGTCAAGAATTGTATGGCAAAATTCTATGACTCGATAGGCAATCCCGTAAAGGGGGCCTGGGTCGTTCATCATTCGCAAAAAACCGCGGCGACCGTCCACGGAGCCGCCGAGTATCCTGCGATTGACGCGGCAGGCAAGGCTGCATCCTTATTGTCCCAGTTCTCCGCTTCAGACGACACCACTCTAAATAAGAGTGAGGTTGATGCCCTGGCGAAGGCTGCTGGGATCAACCCAAGAACCGAGTTGCCGACGCTGCTCAACATGCTTGAGCGGCGGCGTGTTGTGTCAACGAGCAATGATGGCGCGATAGCGGTGCTGGGGGTGACCAGCCGCGGAACCGTCCAACAAGCCGCGGACATATTCGAGGAACAAGAACCTACGGCCGAGGAGCGCGCCTCCATAGCCATTGCCGAGATCGCCTCCCAATCTCCGATAAAGATCGCCGAGATTAACGAGTATGTATCCGACGAATTTCGCCTAACAAAATCTCAAACCTCTGATTTCGTACAGCGCAGCGAGACAATTGGCTTCGTCGATGCCGAGGGGCGTGACTCAGATAAGCTCATATTTAACGGCAATCTATTTAGGCGCGACAACATAACTAAAGCCGCAAAAGTGCTCGATTCACTGACTGCCGCCGAAAAATCTAGGGCGGCAGCGTTTGATTCGCGCTTGGTTGCCCACGGTTGTCTTCAAATCTCGGAAGCCGAGAACGATCTTGGACATGCACTGTTTGAGAAATTGCGAGCGGCAGGCATGTACGACGTGCATTTCGTGGCCAACCCGGCCGGCGATCACGGGTTTGTGACGCGCCCCGCCGCCTTTCACAAATTCAATGATCCACTGGTCGACGACGCATTCGATCTCGCCAAAGCCCTCGTTGCAGCTCTGGCCTACGGTATGAAACAGAGTTCAGCCGGCCGCGGGAAAATCGAAATGATCGGAGCCCTTCTTCGGAAACTCGTCGCGGGGTATGTAGTTGGTCCGGCGACCGCGATTGGGGAGGATTATCGCGTTCTGGAGACCAAAGGCGTGATCCGGGTCACACGGGCCAAGCCATACGGATACACGATGAAACTCCTGAAGAAGGACGTCGGTGAGATGGCACTGTCCGTTCTTACAACCGGGGATGCAGCGGCGTCAGCTGCTGTCGAACGCCCGCTTCCTGGGGCGATGACTGGCTATGCGGGACCCGAAAAAACGCGCTCGGTCTTTCGAGCGCGCCAGTTGGCGCCGAGCAAGAAAATGACCCAAGACATTCTTGAAGTCCTCAGGACCCGGGGACCACTATGATGGCACCACGCCCCGGCGCGAAGGGCTACGAGCTTGAGGATATCTTGCGAAGCTACTTCTCTCGAAGCGGCTATTTCGCGGTAAGAGGCGTGCCCTATCAGTTGGATGGTGATGAAGTCACGGACATTGATATCTGGCTGTATGAACGGCCGGCAGCGGCGACCCGTCGTCGGATAATAGTCGATGTAAAAAATCGAAAGTCGCCTAAGGCGGCCGAGAGAATCGTATGGACGAAGGGACTTCAGGCAGCTCTGGGCGTTGAAGGTGCGATCGTCGGTACTACTGATCAGCGACCTGGTGTGCGGCGCCTTGCGAAAAACTTGGGCATCACCCTTTTCGATGGCGACGCTATCAACCGGCTTGCCAAGGCTACCGGTGTCGAACCCGCCAGCTATCTGAGCAGTAGTGAGTTCGATGACCTTGTGAAGGCGATCGATATCACGCGGCGCTCCACAGACTGGCGCCGTTTGTATTCCTCTGCGAAGGGAGCATTAGCCACAGGTCTCGGCACATACTCGACCAACACATGCCTAAATATTGTAGGAGCAATGTCTGAACAGGTGATCTTGGCGCAGCCCAATTCATCTGCCGCTGATGTTGCCACCCGCCTAACGTACATGGTCAGCGCCTTCGTCTGCATTAGCCTCGATTTTTTGATGTCGGAGCACTTGTTTCGATCACCCGACGACCGGCGCGAGGCTGTTATTCGCAGCATCCGGTTCGGCCAAAGCGATACCAATGGAACACTGCCCACAATTGGCGCAGCAATTGGGTTAGCGCGAAAATATTTAGAGAATGGCAGCGCCGCCGCAAAGCGAATTGAGTATGGCTTCTACAAAGATGCCGATGCGATACCGGCTGAGATTATTGCAGAATACGCCTCTCGCTTGAGCTCCGGCGAGGAATTATTTTTGATCGGGAAGGAACTTCAGGCGGCCTCTCATCAAATATACCTACCGCGCTTCGATGATCTCTCGGTAGGAGCAAAGTCGTTCATTGGCGTTGCGCTAGACTTCAACGGGGTCTCTCGGGAAAAGTTTGCCAACGCGTGGTCGCCCGCAAGATCCCGAGTCGCTCAAATGGTCGACGAACAACTCTCCCTGCTTCAGGAGGAGGCGGCAGCTCGCGGCAAACAATCGCCCTCAACAAGGGGCAAAGGCGACCTAGGCCAATAGCTGGGGCGCCGGAGCCTTTCAGGCCGTTCAATTTCGCGTTCAAAGAAATCTGCGGCCGGAGATAGCTCCGGCCCCTCAAACGCCGCCAGCGGGCTTCTCTGGGGCTCGGCCATTTTTGAGGTCGGACGCGGGATCGCCGTGCTTGCGCAACAGCCGCTGCACCGTCGTCCGATCGATGCCGAGACGGTGGGCGATGTCTGTCTGCGATAGCCCCTGTGCGCGAAGTGACGTGACGGCTGCCGCGCGGCGGCGCTGCTCCCCGATGACCGTCGTCGGGATGAGGATCGTCATGCCCTCAAAGCCACGCACCAGGCGTTCGGTGGCGGCTTCGCCGATCAAGGCCACAAGAGCATGCTCAGTGCTGAACAGGTGTAGGCGGGGGATATAGAGGCGTCTGCCGCCGAAATGGATACCGATCGCCGTGGCCGCTGCAACGCCGCCTTGGTCACGGCCAATGCAGTCCGCAATTTCGTTGAGCAGTGGAGATAGGGCGAAGGTCTCAGAGGGAGTGATCGCTCCCGCCTGGTCGAGCGCTTCCTCTGATGTACCTTCGGAGACGTTGCCCATGCGCCGGATCGAGCCGCGTAAGTTGCCCCGGCCGGCATGACCGCAAAGCTGCTACGCAATGAGGGCGGCAATTGCCGCCCCGTCTTCGCGCCATCTTCTATTCATCGGCTGTAACGCATGCTAATTTGGCATCGACGGTCGAGCACAGGATGACCGGGACTTCACTTCGGTGGGGGACCCGCGGGGACCTTCCGACCCCCCGACCGTCGCTTTTGGCTTCTCAAGGGTTGAACGCGTGTGACCATGGCGCGCAGGCCCGTGATGACCTTGGCGGCATTGGCCGGCCGACAGAACCGCAGTGACGACACCTTGAAGCGGTGTTCAATCCAGCGGTTCAACGCAGCCTCATCGTCGCTCCCCGACCAATCGCGCCACAGGCCACGGATCATCGCGATCTGCTTCGGCGAGGCCCAACCGGGCCGGTCGCCATAGGTTCGCTTGGTCCAGGTGCTGCGGAAACCGCAAGCCGTGAAGTAGCGCATGACCGCCGCGAACCCGCGGCGATCGAGACCAGCCGCGCTCTCGGCGCGGCCATGCTGAAGGAGCACAGCCCGATAGGTTGTCTCGTCCATGCCGAGTTGCTGCTTCGCGATATGGATCAGCGCGACATGCTTCGCGCCGATCTTGCCGGATGGGGTCGCCGTGGTCATGTGGCGCCCTCATCGGATGGCCGGTGGGAGGGCCTCTCGCGGACGCTCTCGCTCAGGTTATCGAGCCGGGCAGCCCACGTGCCGAGCAGCTCCGCCGCAATGTCGATGGCGGTGCTCATGGCGTGGTTACATGGCGGGCTTGAGGTGCTGTCGTCGACAGAGAGCAGCATCCAGCCGAGGACCCTCATTCGCTGGCCAACATGGCAAACTGTTTCATCCACTTCGCTGTGGACCTGCGAGAGCCTCTCCGACAGAGCCGTGGCGTCAAAGGGGGTGTCCATGAGGCGCCTCATGACAGCGCTCCCCTCTGCGCTTGCGAAAGCGCCCGCCGGCTGCGGTCGAGCGGGCCGTAAAGGCCGTGGTTCACGAACCGCGACACAAGCGCGATCATGTCTTGAGCATTTGAATGGATTGCGTCGCCACCCGGGGGCCGGGACGCGATGGGCTGAGCAATCGGCTCAAGGTGCTTGATGAACACGGTGATATTCGCCGGCAGCTCCCGCATGAAGCGGAGCCCGATGCCCGCGAATGCCTCGACCAGCGCGGTAGGCAGGTTGGGCAGATCATCGGGGGTGAATGAGAAATCCGGGTCGCAGACGCTTCCGAACTCAAAGCGGGCCGTGCCCGGCTCAATCCCCATCGCCTTCTCGATTGCCGGGCCGAGGGCCACGACCAACTCGGCGAGAAGCTCCCCGCGCTCGATCTGTGCAACTCCGACAACCGCCATGAATCGATCGGCGCGTTCGCGCAGTTCGGCGGGAACATGACCGTCCAGCTCGTCCAGTGCTTCCTTGACAGTTGCCGTTGCGCGCTCCTCGAAGGCATAGGCCGTCCGCAGATAGCGGAGGCTCAGAAGCGTCGTGTTCTCAAGCGTTTCGCGGGAGAGCGAGCGGACATAGTCCATGTCGGTCCCTTGCAGATCGGCAGAATCCTTCACCGTGGCCTCCTGGTGAGACGATTGAAGTCGGATTGTGAGGGGAACGCGGTACGCGGGATGCGACCGGCCGAGGCCGGCAAGTGGGCCTATGTCAGCGTCGATTTGCGCAGCGGCTCTGGCGGCTTGAGGAGCTTCAGCGCTGCGTCGTCGTCATGGATGTAGCGAAGCGCGGCATGAAGGGTCTCAAGCTTGATCGGACCCCGATCGGCGAAGACCTTTGCCGCGTCCAGCAGCGTCACCAACTCGCGGATCGAGCGCTGCGACCCGAAATTCACGACGGCCTCGCGAGCGTCCTTCCCATAGACGTCATAATCCACGGCGAACTGGATGAAGTCGGCCGGCTCCGGCGCCGTCAACCGGACGACCTTGCCGACGCGGCTGACGATCTGTTTGAAAGCGGCATCATCGGTCCGTGTCCGCTTCAGCAGGTCGGCATTGCCGCAGAAGACGACGGGCAGCCCGAACTGTTCGGTCCAACTGGCGATTTCGAGCTGTGCATTGAGATCGAGCCGCTGGGCTTCGTCGATCATCAGAAAGCAGCCAAGACGGGCCTGGTGCGGCAAATGATTTCGGATCACGGAGTGGAAGTCGGCAGCGTACTTGACCGACGAGTAGAAGCCGAACGCGTCAACCACCGCTTCGAGGGCGGATTTGACCGATCGATGGGCGTTGGAGACGACCACCAGTCTCGCGGTGTCATGGCCCTGTGCCACGCGCTCCAGCGCCATCGTCTTGCCAAGCCCCGGCGCGCCGATGATGGCGACCGACCGGCGCAGCGTCCGCGCGAAATCGACCGCCCCTGCGATCCGGCGAAAGATCGAGGTCTCAACGAACCGCCCCCGAACGGGCGCAACGGTACTGACCGCGTTCATGCGGACCTCTTTTTCAGCAACTGATTGAAGCGCTCTTCGAGAGCCAGCCTCTCGCGGTGTTGGCTCAGCTCACGCTCGCGTTTGCGCGCCTCGCGATCCGACGTGCCTTCGCGGACGCCTTGGGCGATCTCGGCATGGTCCGGCGTCAGCCCCACAACGGGTGCGGAAGGAATGTCTAGTTCCTCCGGCCTCGTGCGGTCCCGCGCGATCAGGCGATCCAATGTCGAAGTGGGCGAGATGTCCTGGCCGAGCCGGCGCGTGGCTGTAAGGGCGATCTTCTTCCGCCGGCCCGACTCCCGCGCGCCTTCTGGATCGAGGGGATGGCGCGCAATGTCCTTGGTTGCAAAACCCATGAGCCGCCCGTCAGGGTACAGGATCGGCAGGCGGCTCCAGGTCTGGTACTTCGGAAGACGGACTGCGACCCTGTCCAAACCGGAAGTGATAAGCTCGTCACACGTCCAGAACTCGTTGGCGATCTTTATGGCGCCGTTCCTGACGGCTCTCGTCTCTTCGGTCGAGAAGGCCAGGACGAGCGCATCATCGGAGATCGGCTGCTTGTGCCAACCCGCGGCGAGAGCCTCATTCCACGCTCGGATCGGGCTGCGACCCTTCAATTGCCCCCGCTGCGGCTGGTTTTCGTAGTGGCGGATGGCTACTCCGATGTACTCGCAGAACAGTTCAAACGAGCCATGAAACGGGACGACACGCCGCGATACGTTCGGCGTCTTCGGCGCCATCCGGTCCCCGCCGACATAGCCGGGAATGAGGGAGAACACGCCCTGCTCAAGCTGCCGGAAGATGCCCTCGATCTTCTTCGAGCGGCCGGAATGGGGCTTTGCACGGAGCACGCCCGACCGGGCAGAGACATCCTCAACCACCATTCGCTGTCCTTCATTCGAGACGAGCGCGAAGGCATCCTCCAGGAAGTCTGCGAACAGGTATTCCCGGCCGTTGTCGATATAGAGAACGCGGGGAAGTCCCCAGTTCGTGACCATGCGCCGAAACGACTGGATGACGTCGGCATTTGTGATGCCCTCGCGCCCCGCCGCGAGCACGATATCGACGTGCAGCCGCCGCGTGGCGTCATCCGCCCAAGCGATGAGCCTGGCGTGAGCCGTGGTCCCATCATCGCGCATCATCTGAACATCGACGGGATGAACGTCGCCATAGACGACGTCCATGGGACGCGGCGCCCCGGATCGCCGGACGGCCGGGCTATTGTCCTCAAGGCGCTTCCGGTCGTTCCGGAGCTGGTAGAGGCGTCGATACTTCCTGTGCTCGACCTTGATCCAGTCCAGCGGGACCATGCACAGAGCTTCGAGGACCCTTTGAGCGGGTTTGAAGCCCGCTTCAACGGTCAGGCGGCAAAGCTCATGGGAGGCGAGATCGACCTCCAATGCACCCGCCCTGCCCCGATCCGCGATCGCGCGGCGGACGATGGCCAGCAATTCATCGGCGATGTGCTGCTTCACCTCAGTCGAGAATGGAACGCCAGCATCCCACCGCCGCGATATGAGCACCTTCTTCTGTCCGCGGTCACTTCGGCTTCGGCGGCCAAGTCCGGCGAGACCGTGTCGTTCATATTGGTCGATCCACCGCTCCAGCGACCGTCTGCCCAAGAGGACGATCTGGCCGCGCGGGTCGACATGCTCCCTGGAGACGATATCGCGGATCGCCGCGCCTCTTGCCCTGCTATGCTTCTCATGCGCCAGGGCCGGGCGAATGATCTGGAGCAGCCAAGACCGCTCGATCTGCGCTTCGCGCCCCACTGCAATCGGCGCGGACGGCTCAAGCTGCTGGAGCCGATATCGCTCCTGAAGGTCGGCAGGGAGGCTGGCGACGCTGACCTCATACGAAATGCCCGCCCTGCCCCCGCGGCCGGCGATCTCGCGGACCGCCAGACGAGAGCCGCGCCAAGCGCCGCTGTGCAGAAGTGCATTCCGCGCTGCCTTCTCAATTGCCCGACGACTGGTCCCTGCCAGATCGGCTAGATCGCCCAAGTCGATGAATCCCCGTTTCACCGGACGACCCTTCGCGATGGACATGCGACATCGACCAATCGGTCTCGGAGTTCCCTTGAAGCTCGCCCGTTCCTGACGCCACGGAGCGCCCGCTCCGCGGTTTGCCTATTCACACCGTTGGACCTACACCATGCCGAGAGACTGCTGCCTTGACTGACAAGCGCAGCGCGAACGGTTCGGTAAAGGTCATCTGATCCTTGGACCGAAACGCGAGCGGTGAACGAGAATTGGTGCATCATTGGTCCATGATGCACCTATTTGGGTGTATCGTCAATGGTTCCCGACGACGCTGAAATTGTCGCATGCATCAAGCGGGTGATGGAAACCCAGAAGGTCAGCATGCGCTTCCTCAGCGAGCGGACCGCCATTCCATACCGATCCCTCCAGAATTATCTGCGAGGCGAGTCTAGGATGCCGGCCGCAGCCCTCCTGGCGATCATGGAGACGCTCCGCATCAACTCGGACTATCTCGTCCGCGGCGATTTCCTCCCCCCTCATGCCGTCTCCTACGATGCCGCGTTAGCACTGCTCCCTGAACTCGCATCTGCAGTACTTGAGGCAGATCGCGCCGGGCTGCTCGCGAAGAATTCATGGGGATCAGTCACGCCCCCACCCACTGGAACTCCATCAGCTCGTGCATCGCAGGAGCTGGCCACGAGGCTGGCGACTGAATACGCGCTGGAGGTTGATAGACGGCGAACCGCGGCTATCCACGAACGGAACGAGACCGGTCTTCCCTCGCCTACGGTCCGGCAGTTAGATCAGAAGCGACTGGGATCGACCTAGGGGGTTCGGCTATAGGTTCGTCAATCCGTGATTCCCTCTGACCGCAGCCAACAGCTGTTCGCCAACAAAACCAAACATGCCATAGACTTAGCCGGATCACGTGACGGCTTTCATTTCACGCCGAGCGCGCCCCGCCCCGCCGTCGCATTTTGCCCGATTGTCAAAGGGATAGCCGAGTTCTGGCGACAAATAGCCGTCACCAGCGCCGTCAAATAGCGATCGCCGCTCCAGGCGCTTTACGAAATCTCAAGAGTTGCGGAACACATAAAGAACAGATAGTGATTGTTCATGATCTGTTCGGTCGAGTCGGACCGGTTACAATCGAGGACGGAAACCGATGCTGACGCGCAAGCAACACGAACTCCTTCGCTTCATCCAGGAGCGCCTTCAGGAGAGTGGTGTGCCGCCGTCCTTCGACGAGATGAAGGAAGCGCTGGACCTGCGATCGAAGTCCGGCATCCATCGGCTGATCACCGCGCTTGAGGAGCGCGGTTTCATTCGCCGGCTACCAAACAGGGCGCGCGCCCTTGAGGTGATCCGGCAGCCGGAGCAGTCGGCTGGCCCGGCGCGTGGCAAGTTCTCGCCCAGCGTCATCGAAGGGTCGCTCGGCCGGGCACGGCCATCGTCCTCCGACGACGAGACCGTGATGCCGGTCGCCGTGCCGCTGATGGGACGGATCGCGGCCGGCGTGCCGCGTGAGGCCATCGAGTCACGCATGTCGACTGTATCGATCCCTCCGGAGATGCTCACGCGCGGCGAGCACTATGCCCTTGAAGTCAGGGGTGATTCGATGATCGAGGCGGGCATTCTCGAAGGTGATCTGGCGCTGATCCGGAAGGGCGACAGCGCTGAGACCGGGGACATCGTCGTGGCACTCATCGATGACGAGGAAGCGACCCTGAAACGCCTGCGCCGGCGCGGCACGTCGATCGCGCTCGAGGCCGCCAACCCGGCTTACGAGACCCGCGTTCTCGGTCCGGACCGCGTGCGTATCCAGGGCAAGCTGGTGGGATTGATTCGGCGTTACTGAGCCGGCTCTATATCGGCCTCGTGCGGGGGCGCGGTATCAGGCTCGGCGTCGTTTGTGTCCGACTGCGGGGTCTGGCGCGCGGTGTCCGGCATCCGCAGCAGCGCAGGGGCGGCTGCGACGGCGGGCCGCGGTCTGAACCAGGGCCGCATGACCCCTTCCGGCCGCGCGGCCTCGATCCGCCAGCGATCGCCATCGCGATAGAGGCGGACAGCGCCCGTCCAGGCCAGGGCTTTGAGATCCACGACCATGGCCGCGCATGTCGGCGGCGCCGGATAGCGCGTCACGACAATGCGGGCCTCGCGGCAATCGTCCGCCACCGCATCGGAATGGCGTGGCACGGCGATCCGGCCTCCGCCCGGCAGGCTCATGGCACATCCGAGCGAATCGCAGGTAACACCCGCCGTGACGGTGTCGTCCGCCGCGTTGCGTGCGTCACCTTCCGCATGCAGCCAGCGCTGCACCGCGAAGCGGTTTCCGCGCGGCGAGACGACGCGCAGCGTCCCGTCCTGACCCCGCGCGGCGACCGTCGATCCTTCCCCGTCGATGATGATTGCGGCGCGATCACCCCCGGGCGCCAGGGCAAGACCGAGCACCACGAGCGGCACGCCCGTCCACCGCAGTGGCGTCGACAGGGCGGCGACGAGGATCATTCCGAAGGACAGGACGAGAAGGCCCGCAGGCCGCGCGGACGGGACGATGATCCGGCCACCCGGCCATGACGCTACCCATTCGGCGACGCGCACGAAAAGGTCGATGCCGAGGCCGGCCAGCGCCCAGACAGGTTTGTCCCAGCCGAACGGCCACAGCAGCAGCGCCAGGATCTCCAGCGGCATGACGATGAACTCGACGATGGGTGCGCCGAGCAGATTGCCTGCGACGCCGTAGAGATGGACCGTGTTAAAGTGGAAGGCGGCATAGGGCGTGGTGGCGAGGGATGCGACAAACGAGCTTGCGGCGAGCCCGATCACGCCGTTGGTCACCAGAAGAAGAGTGCGGCCGAGTCCCCCGGGGTCTGACGCCTGCCGTTCGGCCCAGGGGCGCAGGGTGACGTATCCGGAGACCAGCGCCAGCGTCGCCGCGAACGACATCTGGAAGCTCGGTCCCAGAAGGCTCTCCGGCGCGATGGCCAGCACGGCGAGAGCGGCGATTGCCAGCGTGCGCAGCGTCAGCGCCCCTCTGTCCAGTGCGACACCGATCAGGACGACGGCGATCATGATCCACGATCGCTGCGTCGCGACCTCGGCTCCGGAGATCACGAGATAGCCGGTCGACACCACCAGTGCCACCACAGCAGCCCACGCCTTCACGTGGCGCTTCAGCGCGAGGGAGGGCACCAGCGTCAGGCCGCCGCGCACGACCGCGAAGACGAGGGCGGCGACCAGCGCCATATGAAAGCCGGAGATCGACAGGATGTGGTAGAGGCCCGCGACGCGCATGGCCTCGTTGAGGCCCTCGGGTATGCCGTCGCGCTTGCCGCTGACCAGGGCGTCGGCGATGGCGCCGGACGGTCCCGGAATGGCCGCCCGGATGCGCTCGCTGATCCTGGTGCGGATATGATCGAGCCCGGCGCGCAACCGGACCCCGATCGGTGGATCGCCAGCCTGCCCCTCCCCCACCCTGCCGATCACGAAGCCGCTGGCGCCGACACCGGTGAAGAAGGCGTCGCGGCCGAAATCGTAGAGCCCCGGCGCGACCGGGTCGGCTGGCGGGCGCAATCTCGCGGCGAGGCTCACGGGCCGCCCGACGACGGCACCCGTCGCGGCGCGGCTCGTGACACGGATGCGGAACGGCGCATCCCCTGAGAAGGGCGAGATCGATCGCACGCGAAGGGTCAGCCGTTCGCCGCTCTCGCGCCGCTCCACCGCTTCCACCCAAGCCTGCACCTGCACCACGCCACTGTCGGCGCCGAGCAGCGGCTGGGTCATCAGCCAGGTCTTCAGCGATCCCGCCGCAAACCCGGCCAATACGGCGGCGAATCCGGTGGTAAGCAGCCTGGCGACGGGCCGCTGTCTGGCGCGCCAGGCGATCAGGACGAGTGCGGCAAGGAGAGGCACGGGCGCCCATGGCAAGGGTTCGTCCGGGGCGGCAAAGTAGAGCAGGACGCCGACACCGAACGCCACTGGCAGGAACAGGAAGGCGCGACCGCGATCGAGCTCGAGCGCGGTCCAGGAGACAAAGCGCTCCCACCAGACACCGAAGGCGAGTTGGAGCGATCCGGTCGCGACCGGCCGCGCCCGCGCGGCCGTCGCCGCTGCGATGGCCTTGACCCGCGCCTTCATCCCGCTGCCCTCACGGGGCCGCTCCCCAAGTCGCGCGCAACATGCTACAGGCACGCGCTTTCCGGGGCCGAGACTATCGCGGCCCGGCTTCCCCTGTCGTCTTCGG
>CAZEZD010000002.1:13765-41109 GCA_964516115.1 uncultured Hyphomicrobiales bacterium | reverse complement strand
GCGGCGAGCCGTAGAGCATCTCCTCCTCGCGATCGAGCACGTAGCGGACCGGCTGGCCGGTCATCATGGCGCCGAGGATGGACAGGGGCTCGGTGAGGGAATCGACCTTGCCGCCAAAGCCGCCGCCCACCGTGCCGCCGACGAAATGCAGGCGGTTGGATTCGAGGTTGAGGATCTTGGCCGCCGTGCCGAGCGAGAAGAACAGCCCTTGCGCGCAGGAATGGACGACGAAGCGGTCGTTCTGCTCCGGTGCAGCGATCGAGCCGTTGGTCTCGGTCGGCGCATGTTCGATCGGCGACATCTGGTAGCGGTCGTCGACGATGAAGTCGGCACTGGCAAAGGCCTGGTCCACGTCGCCGAAGCGTAGCTTCGAGTGGTCGTAACGGTCGTGATATTCGAAGTAGTTGTTCGGATAGGTCTCGTTAACGACGGGCGCGCCCGGCTTCAGCGCTTCCTCCACGTCGAAGACGTGCGGGATCACCTCGTAGTCGATGCGCACCAGAGCCCGTGCCGCGAGAGCCTGATGCTCCGTCTCCGCGATGATCGCGACGACGGGTTCCCCCTTATACGAGACCTTGCCGACGGCGAGCGTCGGCTCGTCGTCCTTGCCGAAATTGATCAGGCTGAGCAGGGTATTCTTGTTCACCGGCACGTCGGCGCCGCGCAGGATGCGCTTGACGCCCGGCGCCCGTTCGGCCGCCGCGGTGTCGATGTGGCGGAGACGGGCATGGTGATGGGGGCTGCGCACGACCTTGAGATGCAGAAGGCCCTCGAAGGCGTGGTCGTCGAAGAAGGGCGAACGTCCCGTGACATGGCCGGGCATGTCCTGGCGCTGCGTCCCTTTCCCGACAACATTGAGGTTGTCGTCGCGTTCTGCGGCAAAAAGGTCCTTGCGGAATTCCAGCATCGTGACCTCCGTCAGTAAGCGCGACTGGCCTGCCCGCCGCGGGCAGCGGCCAGGATGGCCTCGATGATCGATTCGTAGCCGGTGCAGCGGCAGATGTTCCCGGAGATGCCGTCGATCACCTCCTCGCGCGAGGGGTTCGGATTGGCCGCGAGAAGCGCCTTCGCCGCCGTCAGCATGCCCGGCGTGCAAAAGCCGCACTGGGCTGCGAAATGGTCCATGAAGGCCTGCTGCACAGGGTGCAGCGCCGGCCCCTCCGCCATGCCGGATACGGTCTCGATATTCTTGCCCTCGCAGGTCGCCGCGAGCGTGAGGCAGGACAGTTGCAACTCGCCATCGACCAGCACGGTGCAGGTGCCGCATGTCCCCTGACCGCAGCCATATTTCGGACCGAAGTCGTTCAGGCCACGGCGCAGCAGGGTCAGGAGATTGTCGGCAGGACTTACAAAGGCGGCACGATCCGAACCGTTCAGGCGGAATTGGACAGGAATCTTCGCCACGCGCGTCTCCTCACCCTTGACCGGACAGGAGCCGGGCCAGATGCACCGGCAGCACTTCGCGGCGATACCATTCGCTGGCGATGGCATCCGTCGCCGGCCGCGTTCCCTCCCCCGCCGCGGACCGGGCCGCCGCGATGGTGGGCGGATCGAGCGCCTTGCCCTCCAGGGCGCGCTCCACCGCCTTCGCGCGAATCGGGGTCGGTGCCATCGCGCCGTAGGCAACACGACCACCCACTACCCTGCCTCCGGAGAGCGGCAGGTGGGCGGCAACGGACAGGACGGCCATGCCCTTCGGCTTGACCCGGCTCACCTTCCGGAAACGGAAGTCTGCGGCATTCTGCGGCGGCGCGAACTGCACCGCGGTCACGAGTCCCTGGCCACCACGAGCCCGCCCGTTCAGGAACTCTTCCAGTGGCATGGCGCGCGGTGCCCCGAAGCCCTGCATGAGCATGACCTGCGCATCGAGGGCCAGTAGCGCCACGGTGAAGTCGCCATACGGCGTCTCGGCGAAGAGATTGCCGCCAATGCTGGCCATGTTGCGCACTGCCGGCCCGCCGATGGCCTGCGCGGGAGCATGCAGATAGGCGAGATCCCGGCGCCGCAGGACAGCGGCCATGGTGACGCCGGCGCCGAGTTCGACCCGCCCGCCTGACACGCTGATGGTGCGGTAGGCGGGATCAACGATCCGGATGATCAGCCCGTCGATCAGACGGCCCTCGTTGACATCGCGCATCAGCAGGGTGCCGCCGGACAAGAGCCTCGCGCCGCGATCGCCAGCCATGAGGCCTGCCGCTTCTGCCAACGTGGATGCGGTGCGCAGCTCGATCGGCATGGTCAGAGCACTCCGCCCTGGAGTTCGGGGAGATTGCGAACCGCCTCCATCCCGGCCGAATACACGTCGTTGCCGACCGTTTCGGCCAGTTCCGCCTCGCGGCCCGGCGGGGTGGTGAACCGGCTTTCCCAATGCCAGAAACTGCGGTTGCCGTCGGTGACCGGCAACAGGCGGATATGGGCGACGTAGTTGAACAGGGGGATCGGCGTGTCGAGCAGGCAGTAGCTGCAGGTCATTTCCAGATCCGAAAGGGATAGCAGTTGCTCGCGCAATTCGCTGCCGTCCTGCAGCGTGAACCTGCGCACGCAGCCGATCCTGTCAGAGGGGTGACCGCGCTCGATCGCGCTGGCGGCGACGATCGGGTGATACTGGTCATGGCCATTGAAGTCGCGCAGCACGCCCCAGAGGCGATCCACCGGCGTATTGATGATGGTGCTGCGGACGACCCTTGGCACATCACCCTCCGAAGGCGCGCTTGAGCGAGTCGAAGCCCGCCTGGAACACGTTGACGCCGATGCCCGTGACAAGTTCCTGCTCCTTGTCCGGCGCACAGTCGAACTCGGCGGACCATTCGACGAAGGTGCGGTCCTGGTCGGTGATCGGCGTCAGTCGCAAGGTCGCGACGTATTCGGTCAGCGGCATCGGGCTGTCGAGGATTGAATAGGTGCAGAACATGTCGAAGTCCGACAGGCCGAGAAGCTTCTCGCGCAGCTTGTCGCCGTTGCGGAGCGAGAATGCCCTGACGCAGCCCACCTTGTCGGCAGGCTCGCCATTCTCGATCCGGCTCTCCGCGACGGCGGGGACCCAGTTCGGCAGGCCGTTGAAGTCGCGCACCCGTGCCCAGACCCGGGCGGCGGGGGCGTTGACGACACTGGAGACATAGACGCGTGCCATGATCGCCTGCCTCACTTCTTCTCGCCGTCGTCTTTGGGCTTGGGCGGCTGGGCGTCCTTGGCGACACGCTGCATGTCGGAGGCCTCGCGCATCAGCCCGCCCATGCGGGCGAGGCTACCCCCCTCGATGCCGATCTCCTTGAGGACCTGGTCGATGAGGGGCGCCTGGACGCGGTAGCGCAGCGCCGATTCGATCACCTCGTCGGTCGGCGTGCGCGACGATCCTCCACCCGCACCGGCCGTGCCCTGCAGGCCGTCGACATGCAGGATGCGGATGCCCTCGATCTTCTCCAGGGGCTTGACACTTTCGCGCACGATGCCCTCGATCCGGTCGAGCAGGCGGCGGCGGAAGAGACCGTAGCGGGCGCCGTCCGTCAGAAGGTTCTCCGCCTCGTAGAGGAGCTTCTGCGCTTCCGCGTCGACCGCCTTGCGCACCTTGTCGGCCTCGGCCGCGATACGCACCTCCTCGGCGGCCTTTTCAGCGTTGATCACCTCGACGGTTTTGCGGCGCTTCGCGGCCTCGCTCTCCTTGACGGTCTGCACGAGTTCCGCAGCCTCTGTCGCCTTGGCCTTGGCGATTTCGGCCTTCACGGCAGCCGCGCTTTCCTCCAGGGACTTGGCGTAGAGCGTGATCGCCTTGTCCATCGCGGCGTTCTCCACATCCCGCTCGCGCTCGATCTCGAGCCTGCGGAGGTCGCGCTGCCTGCCGACGCGGGCCTCGTCCAGGCCGCGGTCTGAAGCGATGCGAGCGCGCTCAACCTCTTCATTGGAGGCGATCTGCGATTCTTGCAGCGCTTGCGCGCGGGCGATCTCCAGCTGCTCGATGGCGCGGCGTCGTTCAAGCCTCGCCGCTTCGAGCGCCTGCTCACGCGCCACGTCGGCCTTCTCGACCTCCTGCTTGGCGACGATCTCGGTTTGGCGCAGCGTCTTGTCGGCGTCCGTCCGCTCCGCCCGCTTGGCGGCCATGACGATGGCGCGGTCTTCCTCGGCCACCTCCACAGCCTTCTTCTGCTCGATCTGCAGCACTTCGCGCGTCTTCGACGAGGCGATCCTCTCCTCCTCGATCTTGAGCTCCGCGGCGATGCGCTGTCTCTCGACCGCGTCGCGTCGCTTGATCTCTGCCGCCTCGAGTTGTTCCGTGCTCTTGATTTCCAGCTGCCGGGTGGCGAGGCCAGAGGCGATGCGTTCGACCGCCGTTGCCTTTTCCTGCGCGATCCGCGCGGCTTCGGTCGCCTCGCGCGCCGCAATCTCGGCCTCCTCGATCGTCCGGTTGCGGGCGATCTCCAGCTTGCGCTTGCCCTCGTCCGAGGCAATGCGCTCCGCCGTCAGGGCAATGTCCTGGGCGATCCGGGCCTTCTCCACCGCCTCGCGCGCGGCGATCTCGGCCTCGTCGAGGGCCTTGTTCCGCGCAATTTCGAGGTTCTTGATCTCCTTTTCCCGGTCGATGCGCTCCGCACTCACCTGCGCTTCCTGCGCGATGCGGGACCTTTCCACCGCCTCGCGCGCCGCGATCTCGGCCTGCTCCAGCGCCGTCGTGCGCTCGATCTCCTTCTGCCGTGTTTCGCGGTCGGACGCGATGCGTGCAGCCTGAATGGCCTGGTCGTTGGCGATCCTGGCCTTCTCGATCTCCTCGCGGGCCGCGATCTCGGCAGCCTCGACTGTCTTGGTCCGAGCGATCTCCTGCTGGCGGATGTCGCGGTCGGACGCGATGCGCGCCTCGCTGATCGCCCGCTCATTGGCGATCTTGGACTTCTCGATCTCCTCACGGGAGGCGATCTGGGCCTGCTCCGCCTCGGTGTCGCGGGCAGCGCGCTCGCGGGCGATCTCGGTGCGCTGCATGGCGCGCTTGATCTCGATCTCGCGCTGCTGTTCGAGCCTTGCCGCTTCGCTCTCCCGCTCGATATCCAGGGCCTGTCGCTCGGCCTCCAGGTTGCGGGTGCGGATCTTGATCATCGATTCCTGTTCGATGTCATTGCGGATCTTCCGCTTTTCCTCGATCTCGCCGATGATGCGCGTCAGGCCCTCTGCATCGAAGCGGTTGGAGGGGTTGAAGTATTGAAGATCGGTCTGGTCGAGGTCGGTGATCGCCACGGATTCCAGCACCAGTCCATTTTGATCGAGGGCCTCCGCTGCGGCCTCCTTGACGCGCTGGACATAGATGCCCCGCTGCTCGTGCATTTCCTCCATGGACATTTCGGCGGCGACGGTCCGCAGCGACGAGATGAACTTGCCCGACAGAAGGGTGTTCAGCTGATCGGGCTGCAGCGTTCGTCTGCCGAGCGTCGCGGCGGCGATGGCGACCGATGGCTTGTCCGGCCGGACCCGGACGTAGAATTCCGCGTCGATATCGACCCGCATGCGGTCGCGGGTGATCAGGGCGGTGTCCCTGCTGCGCGTCACCGCCAGTTGCAGCACGTTCATGTTGACTGGCGTCACGTCGTGGATGATCGGCAACACGAAGGCACCGCCGTTGATCACCACCCTTTCGCCGAAGAGGCCCGTCCGGACGAAGGACACTTCCTTCGACGAACGCCTGTAGAGCCAGTTGACGAGGTAAACGATGATCGCGATGGCGACCACGGCCACGATCAGCCAAAGGATCAGGGCTCCGATGAGCTGTCCCGTCATGTCATGTTCCTCCCGACGTTTCTTTGTTGGTCTCGTCGTGTGTGGTGTGGTGCCGCCTCAACGGCTGATTGTCTTGAAGGCGCGGGTCTGATCGCGGATCGCCACCTCGACCGGCAGGCGCTCCATCGACGACGCGCCGTAGAAGCCGTGGCAATGGCGCGTGTTCTTGAGGATGAAATCGGCGTCGGCGGGCTCGGCGACGGGACCGCCATGGACGAGAATGATGGCATCCGGCTTCACCTCCAGGGCAGCGGCCGCCCAGGCGTCGACTATGGCCGGACAGTCCTTCAGCTTGAGAGACGTCTCCGCGCCGATGGACCCGCCCGTCGTCAGGCCGAGATGGCAAACGACGATATCGGCGCCGGCCCCTGCCATCCGACGGGCATCGTCTTCCGAGAAGACGTAGGGCGTCGTCAGCAGGTCCTTGGCGTTGGCGAGGGCGACCATGTCGATCTCCAGGCCGAAGCCCATACCGGTCTCTTCCAGATTGGCTCGGAAGACGCCGTCGATCAGCCCGACCGTCGGGAAATTCTGGACGCCGGCAAAGCCGATGCGCTTCACCTCGTCCAGAAATACGTCCATCTGACGGAAGGGGTCGGTGGCACAGACGCCGGCAATCACCGGGGTTTTCGTCACGACTGGCAGGACTTCGCCTGCCATCTCCATGACGATCTGATTGGCATCGCCATAGGGCATCAGTCCCGAAAGCGAACCACGACCGGCCATGCGGAAGCGGCCGGAATTGTAGATGACGATGAGGTCGATGCCGCCCGCCTCTTCGCACTTGGCAGACAGGCCGGTACCGGCGCCGCCACCCACGATGGGCTCTCCCCTGGCGATCATGGCGCGGTAGCGTTCAAGCAACTGCGACTTCGAGTAGCGAGCCATCGATCAGGTCCTTCTGCGCGTAATGCCGCGGCGGCCCTGATGCAGCGCGAGAAACTCGCGCACCAGCGCTTGAGCGAAGGCGGGATCGTTGATGTGATGGGGCAGCCGGATCAGCTGCCGGTTCGCCGTGACATGCACCGTGCCGGCAAGGGCCTCGAACAGCGCGGCGTCGGCATCCGGGTCGTGGAATGGCTGTCCCGGCGCATCGAGAGTCGAGACACCGCCTTCCGGAATCAGGAAACGCACCGGGCCTTCCATGAGATTGAGCCGCTCGCCGATCCAGCGCCCCATGCGGACGTTGTCGTCGGCGGTGGTCCGCATCAGCGTGACCTGCGGGTTGTGGGGATAGAACTTGCGTCCTCGATACCGCTCCGGGACCGTTTCCGGCGCGGCGAAATTGACCATGTCGAGGGCACCGACCGAGCCGACATAGGGCAGTCTGGTGCGAATGACCGCTCCGAAACGGTCTTCGGTGGCTGGCAGGATGCCACCCAGCATCATGTCGCACACTTCCGTGGTCGAGACGTCGATGACGCCCTGGAGGAACCCGGATTCAATGAGCTTCTCCATCGATCGCCCGCCCACACCGGTCGCGTGGAAGACGAGCGGTTCCCACTCCGCTTCGATGAGTTTCGAGACCTGCTGGACGCAGGGTGTCGTCACCCCGAACATCGTCAGGCCCACGAGGGGACGACCATGCGTCGGAGCGGGCCTTGCGCTCGCCAGGTGAGCCTTGGCCATGGCTGCCATGGCATGGGCGGCGTTGCCGAGTACGGCGCGCGAGATGCGGTTGAGCCCCTGAACGTCGGTAACCGAATGCATCATTGTGACATCGGTCGCGCCGACATACTGCGCGACATTTCCCGCCGCCATGGTCGAGACCATGATCTTCGGCACGCCGATGGGCAGAACCTGCATCGCCGCTGTCGCAATCGCCGTACCCCCGGAACCGCCGGCCGAGATGAGGCCGACGACCCCCTGCTGCGCTGCCGTCCAGGCCGAGAAAGCATCCGCCATCGCCGCGACGGCTGTGCCCCGATCACCGGAAGCCAGACCGGGCAGGCCGCGCGGTGAAGCCAGCGCCACCTCCGGCGCCGACACATCGGCTCCGTGATTGCGTCCCTGGGTCGACACGTCGACCAGTCGCGTGCGCAGCCCCGCCGCTTTGATAATATCGCGGATGTAGCGGAGTTCCTCGCCCTTGGTGTCGAGCGTACCGGCGATGACGACGTAGGGTTCGCTCGGCCCACGGGCGGCCAGCGCCGAGGTGTCGCCGATCCGGCGGCCGTCGATCGCAGCCAGGGTCGGCCTCGAAACCGTGCGGGCCGAGGCTTCGAGTTGGGCGGCGGGAACATCCTTCGACCAGCGCGTGGGAATGACAGGATTGGCCACATAGACCCGGATCGGCCCCTGGCTGGCCGGTGTCGTTACCGTCGCCGGTGGCGCACCGTCCGCGGCCGGGCGGGCTTCAGTATCCGTGTCGTCAATGCCATGCCGACCCACGCCGAGGAGCCGCTGCTGCAGGTCGCGGTCCGCCGCCAGGGTTGCAGACGGGATGATCCGGTTGATCCGGCCGTTGACCATGATGGCCACCGGGTCGGACATCTGGGTGGCCACACCGATGTTCTGCTCGATAACGAGGATCGAGACGTCGCCTTCGGCTGCGAGACGCCCCAGCGTATCTTCCACATGGGCGACAATGACCGGGGCGAGGCCCTCGGTCGGCTCGTCCATGATCAGGAGGCGCGGGTTCATGAGGAGCGCCCGGCTGATCGCCAGCATCTGCTGCTCGCCGCCGGACAGTTGCGCTCCGCCATTGTTGCGCCGCTCCGCCAGGCGCGGAAACACCTCGTAGATTCGCTCGGGTGTCCAGCGCCCCTTCGGCTTGGCCATGAGGCGAAGATGTTCGTGCACCGTGAGTGAGCGCCACAACCGGCGCCCCTGCGGGACGTAGCCGACGCCAAGCCGGGCGATCTCGGACGGCGCGCGACCGGCGATCTCCTCACCCATGAACCGGATCGATCCCGATGAAATCGGCACCAGGCCCATGATGGCCTTGCACATGGTCGTCTTGCCCATGCCGTTGCGGCCGACCACGGACAGGACACCGGACTGAAGCGTCAGGTCGACGCCCTGCACGGCATGGCTCCGGCCGTAGAAGACGTTGACGCCCTGCAACTGGAGGACCGGTACGCCGGCCTTCTGCGGAACCGGGAAGCGCTCAGCCATGGCCGCCCCCCAGATAGAGTTCCTGGACCTCGGGGTCTTCCTCGATCTCGCTCGGCAGGCCTTCCTTGAAGACCCGACCGTTGTGCATCATCGTGACGCTCTCGACGACGCGCAGCGCCACGTCCATGTCGTGCTCGATAATGATGTAGCCGATATGGGAGGGCAGAGACGTCAGGATGTTGACCAGATCGCGCCGCTCGGTCGGCGAGAGGCCCGCTGCCGGCTCGTCGAACAGAATGAACCGGGGGGCGCCAGACAGGGCAAGGGCGATTTCCAGCTGGCGCTGCTGGCCGTAGGCCAGTTCCCCGACGAGCCGCTCCTTCAATGCGGTCAGGTGCACCGCCTCCACCAGCGTCTCGGCGGCATGAACCAGCGCATCGTCACTGCGTGGTCGAAGCAGCGAGAAGCGGTTTCGTGAGACCCCACGGCAGGCCAGATAGACATTGTCGATGACGCTCAGCCCCGCAAAGAGGGAGGAGATCTGGTAGGTGCGGCGCAGGCCGCGGCGGATGCGCTCGTAGGGCGGGAAGGCCGTCACATCCTCTCCGAAGAAGCGGATGATGCCGGAGGTCGCCGGGAAGTCGCCGGTGACGCAGTTGAACAGGGTTGTCTTGCCCGCTCCGTTGGAGCCGAGCACCGCCCGCCGCTCGCCGGGTCGCACGGAGATCGTGACATCGGCGATGGCGGCCAGCGCACCGAACATCTTGGTGATGCCGCGCAACTCCAGCGCATTGCCCGTGTTCATCTGCCCGGGGCGTTCAATGGTGGTGGAGACGTTCATCGCGGCACCCCGGTCAGGGGGTCGACCCGTCTGGCGGCCCGGGCGCGCCAGCGATCCCACAGGCCCAGAACGCCATCCGGCGAGAACAACACCACGGCCAGAAAGCCGATCCCGATGATCAGCTTGAACCGCTCTGCCGAAAAACCGAACGCCCCAAGCACATCGGGCGAGAAGACCTGAAGAATGACGTAGATGAAGGCGCCGACAAAGGCCCCGAGAGGGCGGCGCATGCCGCCGACGACGGCAACCACCAGCACGTCGATCGCCGAGGAGATGCCGATCGTACCGGGTGCGATCTGCGCGTTCTGCCAGACCAGCAGAATGCCGCCGGCGGATGCGAAGATGCTGGCGAAGGCGTGGGCTGCGACCCGATGGGCGGTGACGTTGAAGCCGAGGGCCGCCATGCGTCGCGGATTGTCACGCACGCCCTGAAGCGCCAGACCGAAGGGGGAACGGGCGACATAGACCACAGCGCCGTAACACAGCGCCGCACAGCCGAGGCACAGGTAGTAGAACGGCACCGGATCGCGCCAGTTCACGCCGAAAAACTGCGGTGGCAGAACGAGGTTGAAGCCGGAATAGCCGTTGAAGATCGTATAGTTCTGCCGGGTGAAATAGAAGAACGCCGCTGCAATCGCGAGCGTGATCATGATCGTGTAAATGCCCTCTGTCCTGACTGCGAGCGCCCCCGACAGGGTGGCGAAGATGGCTGCGATCAGAAAAGCGGCAGGCAGCACGATCCACCAGGACAGGCCGAGGCTGATCGTTGTCGCCCCCGACGGACCGAGAATGGCCACCATGTAGCCGGCGAGGCCGGCAATGCTCATCTGCAGCAGGCTGACCATTCCCCCGTAGCCGGCGAGGAACGTCAGGCTGACCGCGATCATGCCGAGGATGAAGGTCCAGCCCATGACCTGGAAAAGCCAGAAATTGTTGGCGACCAGCGGCATGGCCAGAAGAACGACCACGGCAGCCCACCACCCTGCCGGGATTCGCTCGATCCATGTCGGCGCCTCGGCCTTGCCGGTGTCGGTGCTTGCCCGCGGCGGGGCCTGATCAGCCAGCGACATCGCTCACCGCCCCGCGCCGAGAAGGCCCTGCGGCCGGAAGGCCAGCACCGCGGCCATGATCAGGAAAGTGAAGACCACCGAATAGGTCGGCGCATAGACCAGACCCATCTGTTCGGTCACGCCGATCACCACCGCGCCGATGGCAGCACCCACAATCGACCCCATGCCGCCGACGATCACGACGACCAGGCTGGCGAGAAGAAATCGCGTGTCCTCTCCCGGCGACAGTGACTGGAAGGTGCCCCCGACGATTCCGGCCATGCCGGCGAGGCCGGCCCCGAACACGAAGACGGCCAGAAATACCAGCTGGATGCGCACACCTGAGGCGGCGAGCATCTCTCGGTCATCGACGCCGGCCCGGATCACCATGCCGAGGGAGGTGCGGTTCAGCACCAGCCACATGGCGACGCCTATGACGATCGCCGCGACGAGAATCCAGACGCGCACCGAGGGATAGCGGATGAAGATGGCTTCGCCGCTTGTCGGATTGATCGACGAAATGATGGGCAGTTCTACCGGACCACGCAGCAAGGCAGGCGCGAGCGTGGTGTAGGATTGCCCGCCCCAGTACCAGAGCATCAGATCCGCCAGCACGACCGACAGACCGATACTGACCAAGGTTTGTCGCAGCTCCTCGCCTTCCATGTGGGCGAAGATGAACCGCTGCATGACAAGGCCGACAAAGCCGACCAGGACGAAGACGACGGGGAAAGCGAGAAGCCAGGAGCCCGTGTAAGTGGCAACCTCGTAGCCAATGTAGCCGCCGAGCAGGAACAGCGAGCCATGGGCCAGATTGACGGTCCGCATCAGGCCGAAGATCAGCGTGAACCCCGAGGCCACGAGAAAATACAGCGCGCCGAGCGTCACGCCACCGAGCAGCGCGTTCAGAAAGACCCGCTTGCGCCCGACCGCGGCCTCCAGTTCGACGGGCCATGGCGCGAAGACAAGCCAGAGGAAGCCCACCGCGAGGAGCGCGATCGTCAACGCCCAGACAGGATGGTTCTTGGCGAAATTTTCCATCACACCGTCGATACGTGGATGCTGGCGGCCAGAACGCCGCCTGCCGGAGGAAGGCTAGGCCCTCCGTTCGCCGGTGGGCTTTACCGAGGGTCTTTTCTTTCGCGGCTCACCAGTTGGGGGACTACTGCGCATGGGCCATGACGCTGCGCCGATAGGTACTCGGCGGCACGACTCCATTGGCGATAAAGAAGCGAGAGAAGCTGGCGGGCGTTGAAAACCCGAGATCCAGACCGATGTCGGCCACCGTCTCCTTGCCGAGCGCCAGTCGCTCGATCGCCCGCTCCATGCGCAATGCGTTGACATAGATGGTGGGAGGCAGGCCGATCTGCTCGCGAAACAGTTTGAAGAAGTGCGGTCGCGACAGGCCGGCGGCGCGCGACAGCCGCGCCAGATCGATGGGCTCGCCGAGCGTCGCGTCGAGAAGCCCCAGAGCCCGGCGGATGCGGAAGTCGCGCAGCGGTCGCTCATGCCCGATGAAGTGCTGCCCCTCCGCCGTCCATTGCCACGTCTGGTCAAAACACGCCTGGGTGAGCGCGCTCAGACGGTCCTCGAAGTCCCCGTCGGTGCCGCGGAGCGTCGACAGAAGGTGGCCGGTATCAGCCACCAGACGGGTGAGCCGGTCTGTCACCTCGACGCCGACGCGCCCGAAGCGCAGGATCTCCGAGGCTTGGCGGCTGGCCTGAACAAACCAGCCAGGCCGGATGTAGAGAACCAGCACGAGCACATTGTCGCGGTGGGTCAGGGGCCGATAGAAGTGGGGCTGCCATGGGCTGATCGCCACGGCCTGACCACGGGACAGGGGGTAGGGTCGACCATCAACCACCACTTCGGCCTGCGGGCCATGGATGTGGAAGATGAGATGGCCTTCCCGATGCGCATGGGGCGCCATGGCCTTGTCCATCACGTAAAGGCAGACGCGACCAAACACGCCGTGCGCAACAGCGTGAGCAACACTCACAACGCTCCTCCCTGATGAACGGGCGTCTCTTCTTGTTGTCGTGTCGGTCTTTTCTGAAGGACCTTAACGCAGGCCTCCTCGCTCGCAACGGGCGAAACGCCGCGGTACAGCGGAGGCGGCTGGAACACGGCCGCGATGGCCGGCCGAGCCGAGACAGGTGCACGTCGGAGCACTCTCACCATGCGGCCTCCAGAATGCGTTCGCAGTCGGCACGCGTCAGAAGCCGTGGATTTGCAAGGGCCGCAGGATCGTCAGCGGCCCTCCTGGCCACATGCGCGAAACTGTTGGGGTCGGCAGCCGTGTCCCGCAACGCCGTCGGCAGGCCGAGAGCGCGTGCGAAGGTGGCGAGCTGGATGTCGAGGCCCGCCCCCACCCTGCCGTGACCCATGGTGTCAGAAAGGGCGCCATAGCGATCGCCGACGGCACGAGCGTTGAAGCCGACGAAAGCGGCCAGGACGGGCGCGTGCAGTTCGCCAGGCATGGCCGTTCCAGCCAGTTCGTCCTCCAGGGGATGGGCGAGCGCATCGACGCCGCCAATGTCCTTTTCCATGGCCAGCCCGGCGGTAAGCGCCCCCGCGAGAACCTCGCGCAGCGCCTCCGCATTGTCTGGCACCGCGACCGCGAGAGGTAGCCATCGCGCGAGACGACGGACCGCTTCCAGCGCCAGGCCGTCGGCCGGCGGGTTGTAGGTTGGGCTGGCATAGGCCTCGATGGCGTGGACGAGGATTTCCATGCCTGCAGCGGCAAGCCGGCGTGGCGGAACATGAGCCAGTGCGGTCGGGTCGGCGATCACCCGGTCGGGCCGCGGGCACCGCACCGGCTCTCCGTCGCGCGGACGCACCTGCCGGCCCAGGCCGAGATCGAACAGGCTCACGGGAACGGCGATGATAGCGCATGCCGCGCCGCGCCGGACGGATGCCTCGGCAACCAGGCGGGCCTGACCGATGGCCCCGGCCCCGCCGATCGCGATGATGGTCGACGCGTCGGCACGATCCAGTGCCGCCATCACCCGTCGGACCGCACTGCGCAGCGGTGCGCCGCAACTCATCGTGGCTGTCGCCAGTTGCACGTGCGGCAGAGCATCCCTTACGCGGGCCAGCGCCAGGGCCGCGCCTGGTTCGGTGTCGACGAGCGCCAGCGCCGTGCCGAGCCGCGAGGCTTCCTCGGGCAGGGCATCGTCGATGGCGCCGTCTGCGAACTGCGTTCGCGTAAGATAGCCGATCAACGTCATCCGGGCCCCCTTGTCGCCCTGGGTTTCGCCAGGACATCCGCGAGAGGTACCGACGGAAGAGGCCAGCATGCGCCGGCCTCTTCTCATGCGGTCGCTTGGTCAGCCGCCGGTGCGCAGCCTTGCGCAGTCGACCACATTGCGGGAGGGCAGCCCGATAGCCCGGTACTGTTCGGCCGTCATGCCCAGCGTCTGCGTGACGTTGTCGGTCCTGCCAACCATCTTGTTGGTCAGGTTGCCGTCGGGACCCTCGACGACTTCATTGATGAAGACGGTGCCGGTGGCCTGGCGGTTCTCGTTGAGCGTGATCCGGCCGATGGGGCTTTCGAGCTGGATCTTGTTCAGCGCCTCCTTGAGACGCGCCTGCCCGTTGCTCAGGTCGCCGCCGACCTCCTCCAGCCCACGGATCGCGGCGAGGGTCGCCACATAGTAGCCAAGGCCGAAGAGCGAGGGAGTCGGGAAGCGCTGGTTGGCCGGGAAGCTGTCCTGGTAGAGCTTCACATAGGTCTGCCAGGCAGCATCCGGGTTGTCGACGGCGAAGGGGCCGGAGGTCGGTGTGCCGGTCAACACCTCCTTGGCGCGCCCGCGGGCCGTCAGCACCGTCTGGTCGGCCATGATCGTGCCGCCGATGAGCCTCGTCCGCTCGCCGGCCTGCTGGTACTGGTTGAGGAAGTTGATGGCGTCCGTTCCACCGAGGCCGAGATAGATGGCGTCAATGTTGTCAGGCAACTGGGCGATGATGGCGCCGAAATCGGACTGGCCGAGGGGCTGCCAGAAGCGCTGGACGATGTCGCCGCCTGCCTTGCAGTAATCGACGGCGAACCCCATGAAGTTCGTGTAGCCGAAGGAATAGTCGGCGGCGATGGTCACGACCCGCCGCCAGTTCTTCGTCTTCACGACATAGCTACCGAGGCCATAGCCCCACTGTGCGCCGTCGAGATTGAAACGGTAGAAGTTGGGCGCCGGGTCGACCCAGGTCGTCTCGAGCGCCCCGGAAATGCCATTGATCACCACATGGCCGGGGATGGTCTTGGCGAAATCGCGCATCGCGATGCCCTCGGAGCCGGACAACGGCCCGATAATGATGTCCACGCGATCCTGCTCGATAAGCTTGCGCGCCATACGGATGGTTGTATCCGGACGGGTATCAGTGGGGGCGACGACGGTCTCGATCCTGCGACCGCCGATCGTGTTGTTGATCTGCTTGAGTGCCAGTTCGACGTTGCGGACGCCGTCGGCGCCGCCGGCTGCAAAGGCGCCTTCGAGGGCAACCAGAATGCCGATCTTGATCGTGCCGCTACCCTGGGCCATGGCCGAGCCGGGCAACATGAGAGCCACGGCCGAAAGGACGGCGAGAATTGCCTTGCGCATTGATGATCCTCCCTGTTCGACGTCTCGTCTCGTCCGCGGTTGCTCCGCAGCCGGCGAGGTCTTTGCAAAGTTGCTTCTTGGCGAAGTCTTTTCCTGGAGCGTGAAATGATCTGTCACGCCGTCTGGAAAGGCTGCGGCGAGCACTGTCCCTGGCCCATACCCAAGCGTCTGCTTTTCGCCTCCACGGCCGCTTCTTGAGGCCTGGACCATCGTCGAGATCGGGAAGGCTATTCCGGACCCATATGAACCGCTCCGTTGGACGGTATAGGTCGGAAACGGGCAAAAACTCTCGCAGGGAGGACAAGGGGAGACAGCTTGACCCGGGAGACGTTTTCTATCCCAGCAGTGCTGTCGTGACGGCGAAGCGCACCGGTCTCCCATCCACCCGGCGCTGCGGCGACCGGACTATGGCGACTGACCATGGCGCAATCTGGCCAATGGAACCGCCGCGAGACATCCCGCGGCCCTGATGCGAGCGCGGCCCTGCCAGAGAACCTCTGCAAGACAGTGGCATGCTGGTCATGCAGCGAGCCTGCGTCCCTTATGGCCAGCCGCCCCGGTCTCTCGTCCTGTCTTGCCAAGACCGGTCCCGTGTGATTGTCATCAGCGTGCTCTGGGTGCCCGTCGCAGGACGGGTGAAACGGGAATGCGGTGCGGGCCTTCGGGCCCAATGCCGCGGCTGCCCCCGCAACTGTAAGCGACGACACGGCTTCGAATCGCCACTGGTCCAAGGACCGGGAAGGTGAAGCCGGCAGGTCGCGAGCCAGGAGACCGGCCGAGAGCATGTCTTCAACCTCAGCTTTGGCGGTGGGCCAGAGAGGGTCAACATGTCTCGTTCCATGCCGATGGCGCTCTGCGCCATGATGGCCATTTGCGCCATTTCGCTTTCCCAATTCGCCCGCGCAGAGACTTCACCTCCACCGGTCGAACTGCCGGTGATCGAGGTCACGGTCACAGCGAATCGCTCGCCCACTGCCCTGCAGCGGGTCGGCAGCGCGGTGACCGTCGTGTCGTCCGAAGAGATCCAGAGGACCAATCCGGGGTCGCTGGTCGATGTTCTCAGGGGCGTGCCGGGCCTCGACATCACCGAAACCGGCGGACCGGGTGCGACCACCAACATCCGGCTGCGCGGCGGGAGCACCGGCCAGACGCTGGTCCTCATCGACGGCATCCGGGTCAACAACCCTTCTGGCGCGGGCAGCGACTTCGACGTGTCGATGCTGGCCCCCGGGCTGATCGACCGCATCGAGGTGCTGCGCGGCCCGCAGAGCGCGCTTTACGGGTCCGATGCCATGGGCGGCGTTGTCAATATCATCACCAAGCGCGGCATGGGACCGCCGCAGGGCTTCGCCCAGGTCGAAGGAGGCAGCTATGGCAGCGGCAGCCTGACAGGAGGCCTGCATGGCGCAAACGGCGCCTGGAGCTATGCGGCCGCCGGCACCTTTGCCCGCAGCGACGGCTTTTCGCGCTACGGCTACCGCATCGCTCGGATCGACCCGGTGGCGCGTGCGACCCATGATGCCGATGGCTTCGACCGGTTCGGCGGCTACGGGCGGGCGGGCTATGATCCCGGCACCGGCTTCCGCTTCGAGATTGGCACGATGGCGACGGCCACGCGGGCGGAGTTCGACGGCGGCACAGGGCTCTTTCCCGACACGCCGAACCTCGCCTTCCGGCGCTTCTTCCAGGCCTATGCGCGCGCCTCTTTCGAGACCTTCGGCGGCGCCCTGACCCATTCGCTCACCACCTTCGCGAACCGATCGGAGCGCATCTTCCGCGAGGTGCGCTACGGCACGAACCAGACGCCGCCACAGACCACCTCGACCCTTTCGGAGTTTTACGGGCAGCGCGCGGGGGCGGAGTATCAGGGCGACCTCCGGGCGGGCATCGTCGGACGGGTCACCTTCGGCGGACGCATCGAGAGGGAGACCGCCGAGACCTTCTCAGAGCGATATCTGCCGACGCCGATCGCCCGCGCACCGACGCTCGGGGCAGGCCAGACCACGCAGTCCATCTTCGCCCTCTGGCAACTGCCGCTCGGCGATCGGCTGGATCTGTCGCTCGGCGGGCGGATCGACGACGTGGTGGGTGTCGCCCGTTTCGCCACGTGGCGCGCGACACTGGCCTACCGGATCACGGAGACCGGGACGAAGCTCAGGGCCAGCGCCGGAACAGGGGGCAAGGCGCCGTCGCTGTTCCAGCTCTACTCGCCGCTTTACGGCAATCCGAATCTCAACGCCGAAACCAGCATCGGCTTCGACGCCGGCTTCGACCAGGACCTGTTCGGCGGGCGCGGCACCCTGTCGGTCACCGCCTTCTCCAACCGGTTCTCGAACCTCATCGAGTTCAACAGCGCGGCCAGCACCTATTTCAACGTGGCGCGCGCCGAGACGCGCGGGCTGGAGGTTGCGGCGTCCTTCGATCTCTGGCCGCACTATCTGCGGCTGCGGACGAGCTACACGCACCTGCAAGCGCGGGACATAGCCACCGGGTTGACCCTGGCGCGCCGGCCGCGCGACGTCGCCCGCATCGGTCTCGCCATCACGCCAACGCCGCAATGGACCATCGAGCCCTCCGTGACGCTGGTGTCGCAGCGCTTCAGCGGCAGTGGGAAGACACTGAGGCTCAATCCCTATGCGCGCTTCGACCTGCACACCGCCTATCAGATCAACCGGACGTGGAGCGCCTATGCGCGGTTCGAGAACCTGACAAATGTGCGCTATGAGGAGGTTTACAACTACGGGACGGCAGGCCGCTCCGTTTACGGGGGCCTGAAGGCGACATGGTGAGGCCGGGAGCCGAAACGACGGCGGCGCGGGCGCGCAGGCCCTGGCTGATCCCGCTTCTGGCGCTGCTGGTGGCGGTACTGGCGGCGGCCTCGCTCGCCGCCGGTCCCGTCACGCTGTCGCTGCGGGATCTCGTCGCGGCCCTCGCCGGACAGGGCGACGAGGCCTTCGTCACCATTGTCAGGGAGATCCGGCTGCCACGGACCATCCTCGCCGCGGCGATCGGCGGCATTCTCGGGCTGTCGGGCGCCGCCATGCAGGGACTGCTGCGCAACCCGCTGGCGACGCCCTCGCTGTTCGGCGCGCCGCAGTCGGCCGCCTTCGCAGCCGTCGCCACCATTTCGCTCGGCATCAACGACACGCTGTCCCTCGGCCTGCCCTTCGCAGCCATCGCCGGGGCCTTCCTGTCGGTCTTCGTGCTGCTCGCCATCGCCGGCCGCAACAGCGGGCTGCTGCTGCTCATCCTGTCGGGCCTCGCCCTGTCGAGTCTCGCCGGAGCCGGCACGGCGCTTGCCATGAATCTCGCGCCGAACCCCTTCGCCGCCCTGGAAATCGCCTTCTGGCTGCTCGGCTCGCTGGAGGACCGCAGCATGCGTCACGTGACACTGGCACTGCCGTTCATCCTGCCGGCGGCGATCCTGCTCTACCTGCAGCGCGGCGCCTTCCGCGCCCTGTCGCTCGGCGAGGAAGCAGCGCAGAGCCTCGGCGTCGCGGTGTCGCGCCTGCGCTTCCTGGTCATCGCCGGGGTGGCGCTCGGCGTCGGCGGCTCCGTGGCGGTCGCCGGCACCATTTCCTTCATCGGACTCGTCGCACCGCATCTGATGCGCCCGCTGTTCGGCTACGACCCGGCACGCCTGCTGGCGCCCAGCGGCCTTGCCGGCGCGGCGCTGCTGCTCAGTGCCGACATCGCCGTGCGGATCATCCCCTCCACCACCAACATCAAGGTGGGGGTGCTGACGGCGATCATCGGCGTGCCGTTCTTCCTCTATCTCATCGTGCGGGAACGCCGCAGCCTTGCCGGGGGCGTGACATGACCATGCTTTCCGGACAGGGCCTCGTTGCGGATGGCCTCTCGGTTGCCTATGGCGACCGGATCGTCGTGCGCGACGCCTCGTTCGCGCTGGCGCCGGGGCAGATCGTGGCGCTGATCGGTCCGAACGGCGCCGGCAAGACCAGTCTCCTGCGCGCTCTGGCGGGCCTTGCGCCGGCGACCGGCCGCCTCACCATCGACGGCGTCGATGCCGCCGGCATGGCGCCGCGCGATCGCGCCCGCCGCATCGCCTATCTGCCCCAGGGCCATGCGGTCCACTGGCCCCTGAACGCACGCGATGTCGTGGCGCTCGGCCGCTATCCCCACGGCGTCAACGACCCCTCGCGCATGGGCGAACGCGACAGCGCCATCGTCGACGAGGCGATGGAGCGCACGGACGCCGCGGCCTTTGCCGCGCGAAACATCCTCACCCTTTCGGGCGGCGAAAGGGCGCGGGTGATGCTGGCGCGGGTCTTCGCCGTGGAGGCCGGCGTCCTGCTGGCGGACGAGCCGACGGCAGCGCTCGATCCCCGTCACCAGATCGGCATCATGGAGGCGCTGCGCTCCGAGTCACGACGCGGGCGGCTGGTCATCGCGGTGACACACGACATTGGCCTCGCCGCGCGCATGGCCGACCTCGTCATGGTGATCGACGCCGGCCGCATCTCGGCGCTCGGGCCGCCTGCCGAGGTGATGACCCCTGCCCTGCTGCGGGATGTCTATGGGGTCGAGGCGCTGTCATTCGACCATCAGGGGCAGCCGGTCCTCGTGCCTTGGTCACCCACATGAGCCTCCGCGAGACCATCGGCGAGCGCCGCTGCGAGGCGTTGCCTCGCCTCGTCACCGGGGGGCAGGCCGAACCTCAGCAACTGGTCGTCCCAGTCGAAGCGGCGCACCCAGATGTGGCAGCGGGCGAGCGCCGCATGCAGTTTCCGCGCGGTGGGATGGCGCACCAGACGGAAGAGCGTCGTGCCGCCAACGACGTCCAGTCCTGCCCGTTGGAGCACCGCATCGAGCGCGACGGCCTCTTCGGTGAGGCTGCTCCGCATCATCAGGGCATAGGCTGCATCTGCGAGCGCCGCGGCTCCGATCTCCAGCGCCGGACCGGCGACGCTCCAGGGGCCGAACGCCTCCGCGACCGGCTCTGCGATTGCGGGCCGGGCGATGAGAAAGCCCAGCCGCAGCCCCGCGAGGCCGTAGAACTTGCCGAAGGAGCGCAGGATCAGAACAGGACGGTCGGCACAGAGGGCAACAGCGGAAGCTTCGGGCGTGACATCGATGAAGGATTCGTCGACGACCAGCCAGCCGCCGCGCTTCTCCACGGCGGCGGCGAGGTCGGCCAGCGTGTCCTGTCCGAACAGATGCCCGTCGGGATTGTTGGGATTGACGATGACCAGATGGCGGACCGCATCCGGCAACGGCATGGCCGGACTGCTGCCGATCACCTCGTGGCCGGCGCGACGCCAGGCGAGAGCATGCTCGGCATAGGTCGGCTGCACGATGGCGACCGGGCCGTCCGGAGCAAGCTGCGGCAACCACTGGATGAGGCTCTGCGTGCCCGGAGCCGCGAGGATCGCGACATCGCTCCGCACCGCATAGGCCCGGCGTGCCGCGGCCAGCAGGCGGTCGAGAGCGCCCCTGGTCGGCAGACTGGTCCAGGCGTCGACCGGCAGGTCGCGGGGCACCGGCCAGGCGAAGGGATTGATGCCCGTCGAGAGGTCGAGCCACGCTTCACGGGTCCCGCCGTGGACCGCCATCGCCGTCGTCAGATCGCCGCCATGCTGCATGGCCTGTCCCTGCCATGGCTTGCCCGAATTGGCCAGATGCTGGCCGTCGCGGTAGGCCTCTCCGGGACGGGCTTGCCGACCTTGGCCCAATCGCTTCCGCGCGTCGCCTCCATCAACATGTGCACCGACCAGTTGCTGGTCGACCTCGCGCGACCCGAGCAGATCGTCGGCCTCAGCCCCTTCGCGCGCGATGCGGCGCGGTCGTGGATCGCCGCGAAAGCCGGCGGTTTCCCCATCCTCTCGGGCACGGCGGAGGAGATCCTCATCCTGAAGCCGGACCTGGTCGTCGCGGGCACCTTCACACGACGGGCGACCCGCGAGTTCATCCGCGCCCGCCGCATGCGGCTGGAAGAGTTCGGCGTGGTGCGCACGGTCGCGGACTCCAAGGCGCAGATCCTTCGGATGGCCGCCCTGGTCGGCGCCGAGCAGCGCGGACGGCAGCGCGCCGACGAACTCGATGCGGCCATGGACCGACTCAGGACCGCCGCACGAGGCCAGCAGTTGCGGGTCCTGCCGCTGGCGCGGCGCGGGTGGGTCGCCGGTCAGGACAGCGTTCTCACCGATCTCCTGACCGCTGCCGGGCTCGTCAATGCGGCGGGCGAGGCCGGCCGCCGCTCCGGCGGGTTCATGTCGCTCGAGGAGATCGTGCGGCTGCGGCCGGACGCCATTCTCGTCGGCCGCGAGGACGGTCGCGCCGAGGATCAGGGCCGCGCCCTGCTCCTGCACCCCGCCATCGCCGGGATGTTCCCGCCGGAGCGCCGCATCTTGATGTCGGAGGCGCTCACCGTCTGCGGCGGGCCGATGCTGGTCGGCGCCATCGAGTCCCTCGCCGCCCAGATCGCGGCGCTCCGGCCGCGCCGTGCTGATCCACGCTGACGCCCTTCTGATCCTGACGGTGGCCCTGATCGCCGATGCCGTGATCGGCGATCCGGAGCGGCTGTGGCGCCGGCTGCCGCACCCGGTCGTCTGGATGGGGACGCTGATCGGCGTGCTCGACCGCCGACTCAACCGGCCTGGGTGGCCCGGCGACAGGCGGCGCATTCTCGGTGTCGGCGCGCTGATCGTCATCGTCCTTGTGGCAGCCGCTGCAGGCGCGGCGGTCGAGACGGCGCTGCGACAACTGCCCGGTCATGTTGTCACCATCGGCCTCATCGCCTCGATCCTGATCGCCCAGAACAGCCTCTTCCGGCATGTGGCGCAGGTGGCGGCGGCCTTCGACGCGGGCGGCCTTGCCTCGGCGCGGCGCGCCGTCTGCCTCATTGTCGGCCGCGATCCCGACAGCCTCGACGAGGCCGGCGTCTGCCGCGCCGCCATCGAGACCGCGGCGGAGAATTTTTCCGACGGTGTCGTGGCCCCGGCCTTCTGGTTCGCCCTTCTTGGGCTGCCGGGTCTCGCCGCCTACAAGGCCATCAACACGGCCGATTCCATGATCGGCCACCTCTCGGAGCGTCATCGCGACTTCGGCTGGGCCGCAGCCCGGTTCGACGATCTGGTGAACCTCGTGCCGGCGCGCCTCTCGGGTCTCGCCATAGCCCTGGCCGCGCCCCTGGCTGGCGGCACGACTAGCGCGACCTTGCACTGCATGCTGCGGGACGCGCGGCTGCACCGTTCGCCGAATGCCGGCTGGCCCGAGGCCGCCATGGCCGGCGCGCTCGGGCTGGCGCTGGCCGGACCACGCCGCTACGGCGCGCGGCTGGTGGACGATCCCTACCTGAATGCCAGTGGCCGGGTCGACGCGGGCCCGAGGGATATCCGCCGGGCGCTGCGCGTCTTCATCGGCGCCGGAGGGGTCGTGGGCGCAGCCGTCCTCATCGGCGCCGTGGCGCTTGGTTGAGCCGTCCTAGCGGCTGCGTGCAATGGCGAGGATCGCCTCGACGTCGAGGTGCCTCTCGCAGTGATCGGCGAGCGCATCGAGCGTCGCCTCGATACCCGTCTCGTAGGCGAGCGTGCTGCGGCGGCCGAAACCGGCGAGAAAGGCCTTGCGGAAGCCGTCGCTGGCGAAAAGGCCATGCACATAGCAGCCGGAGACACGGCCATCGGCCGAGGCCGCCCCGTCCATCTGGCCATCGATGTCGAGCAGCGGGCGCAGGCAGTCCGGCCCCGACGTCTGGCCGAGATGGATCTCGTAGCCCGACACCGACTGGCACGATTCGATGTGGCGGGCCTTGACCGGACGGACTGTCTTCGCCGCAACCATCACGGTGTGAACGTCGAGCAGGCCGAGCCCCGCGACAGTCTGGGGTCTGCCCTCGATGCCCTCTGGATCGGCGATCGAGCGGCCCAGCATCTGGTAACCGCCGCACACACCGAGTACCTGCCGTCCGCGCCGGACATGCGCCGCGATGTCGATGTCCCAGCCCTGCGCACGCAGGAAGGCGAGATCGGCGATGGTCGCCTTGGATCCGGGCAGGATGACGAGGTCGGCCTCAACGGGGAGAGGCGTTCCCGGGGGCACGAGGCGCAGGTCGACCTCCGGCTCTTGCGAGAGCGGATCGAGATCGTCGAAATTGGCGATGCGGGCGAGAACCGGCACGGCGACCACCATCCGCCCTGCACCCCCTCCCCGGTCGACGAGGTCCAGAGCATCCTCGGCCGGCAGGCGATGAGCGTCGGCGAACCACGGCACGACCCCGAGGGAGGGCCAGCCCGTGCGCGCCACGATGGCAGCGAGGCCATCATCGAACAGCGCCGCGTCGCCGCGGAACTTGTTGATGGCGAAGCCCCGGACCAGAGCGCGCTCTTCCGGCGCGATCACCGCGTGGGTGCCGACGAGGCTGGCGATGACGCCGCCGCGGTCGATGTCACCGACGAGGATGACAGGCACACCCGCCGCGAGGGCAAAGCCCATGTTGGCAATGTCGCCGGCGCGCAGGTTGATCTCGGCCGGGCTGCCGGCCCCCTCGACGAGGACGATGTCGGCCTCCTGCTCCATCAGCGAGAAGCTCTCGAGAACGCGCGGCATGAGGTCGGCCTTGCGCTCGCCGAAGGCGGCGGCCCGGAGGCTTCCCGCGCGCTGCCCCTGCACGATCACCTGGGAGCTGGTGTCGGATTCCGGCTTCAACAGGACGGGATTCATGTGCACGGAGGGCGGAACGCCGGCGGCGCGCGCCTGCAGCGCCTGGGCGCGGCCGATCTCGCCGCCGTCGGGCGTGACGGCGGCATTGTTGGACATGTTCTGCGGCTTGAAGGGACGGACGGCGAGGCCGCGGCGGGCGAGCGCGCGCGCGAGGCCGGCGACCAGCGTCGACTTCCCGACATGCGAGCCGGTGCCCTGCAGCATGATGGCCGGCGTGCGCCCCGTTCTCAAAACTCGATGCCCTTCTGCGCCTTCACGCCCCCCCGGAACGGGTGCTTGACGAGCGCCATCTCGGTGACGAGGTCGGCGAGTTCGATCAGTTCGGCTTTGGCGTTCCGCCCGGTGATGACGACATGCTTGGCGGGCGGCTTCTCGACCTTGAGGAAGTCGACGATCTCTTCCACCGGCAGGTAGTCGTAGCGCAGGACGATGTTGAGTTCGTCCAGCAGCACGAGGTCGTGGCGGTCGTCGCGGATCAGGTCCTTCGCGCGCTCCCAGGCGACGCGTGCCGAGGCGATGTCCGCGGCACGGTCCTGGGTGTCCCAGGTGAAGCCGTCGCCCACGATCTCGAGGGTGCAGAGCTCGGGGAAGCGCCGCAGCAGGAGGGCCTCGCCGGTGACGAAGTCCGGCGCCTTGGTGAACTGCACCACGGCGACGGGGAGGCCATGGGCGATGTGGCGGAACACCATGCCGAGCGCCGCCGAGGTCTTGCCCTTGCCCGGACCGGTATGGACGATAATCAGCCCCTTTTCGGCCGTCTTGCCCGCCATGATCTTCGCCCTGGCGGCCTGATGCTTCCTCATCTTCTCGGCATGGCGGAGGTTCGCTGCGTCTTCGGTGCTGTCGATCGTCATGAGATGGAATGACCTTCGGAGGGTTGCTTGAGTGCCAGCGGCAGGCCGGCGCCGACGAAAACGACACGCGGACATGCCGCCGCGACCGCCTGGTTGAGACGCCCCTGCGCGTCACGGAAACGGCGGCCGAGGGGCGTCTCCGGCACCAACCCGAGGCCAAGTTCGTTGGAGACGAGAACGACCGGGCCGGCGGCGGCGGCCAGTGCCGCGAGGAGGTCGTCCTGGCGCGCGGCGACGTCGTCACCGCGCAGCATGACGTTGGACAGCCAGAGCGTCAGGCAGTCGATGAGAAGGGCCCTGCCAGGGCCCGTCTGGCTGCCGATCACGGCGGCGAGATCGAGCGGTTGCTCCACCGTCGACCAGCCGCCGTCGGCGCGGTCGGCCCGGTGCCGGGCGATGCGTTCACGCATTTCCGCATCCTGCGCCTCGGCCGTCGCGCAATAAGTGCGGACAAGGCCCGAGGCGACCACGAGACGTTCCGCGAAGGCCGACTTACCCGAGCGGGCGCCCCCCAGGACGAGGGTCGAGGGCAGAGCTGCCGTCATGCCGGCGCTCCGCCATCATCCGGCGACCAGTGTGGCGGCGGCACGCGGGCGATGATGCCGCGCTTCAATGCGTCCGGCCTGTCCTTCCACGGCACGAAGCCGTGATCCGCTTCCCGGCATGCCTTCGCCATCGCCACGATGGCGGGGGCGTCGCGGTCGGCATCGAGATCACCGAAGAGGAAGGTGTAGCCGCCCTCGGCGGAGAGCGAGACCGTGCAGACGCGCTTGCAGACGCTCAGGCACTGGGTGGGTCGGACGACCACATCCGCGGCGGCGGCCGCCTTGACCGCGTCGAACAACCGACGACCTGGCGCATCGGTGCGCTCGACGCCGGCCTGACGACAGGAGGTGCAGACCGTGATGATCACAGGTCCTATGAACTTGGACATACGTGACGATTCGTCATGGCAGACCGGTCGGCGCCAGACGCCCGCGGGCCAGCCCTGATGGTCGAGGCCCGGCATTCGGCCTCGCCAGCGCGCTCTCCGTGCTCCCCGCCGGATAGCGTCCATCAGCAGCAGTTCAGAGCAGCCGGTCTCCTGGCTCGCGACTCCATGCCGGCCCCAACCTTCCCAGCCCATGGGCCAGTGGTGTCGCGAGGCCTGCTCGTCGCCTACAGTTGCGGGGGCAGCCGCGGCATCGGACCCGAGGGTCCTGACCGCATTCCCGTTTCACCCTCGAAGAGGGCACTGCTCATAGGGGAGATGTCCCACATTCCATTCCGAGCCTCAAGCCACCGTTCGACAGGGCGAGGCCTCGGTAGCGGGTGTTTGCCTGCCGGGCAGCATGCTATTTGCTTTCCGACTTCCACCCTCTCCCAGTCCACGCGGGTGGCCGTCCGTGAATCTGCGCCAGCTTGAACTTCTCCGGGCCGTGATCCGTTGCGAGACGACGGTGGGCGCCGCGCGCGAACTCGGCCTGTCGCAGCCGGCGGTATCCAACGCCATCAAGCATCTGGAGGATCAGCTCGGTTTCGCCCTGTTCGAGCGGATCAACAACCGCCTGTTCCCGACGCAGGAGGCCCGCACGCTCTATCAGGACTCCGAGCCGATCTTCGCCATGCACACGGCGCTGGAGGCGCGGGTCCAGGACCTGAGGGAAAACAGGGCGGGGCGCATCCGCATCATCGCCACGCCGCCCCTCGGCTACGGACCCATCCCGGTGGCGCTGCAGCGCTTTCTGGCGCGGCGTCCCAAGGTCCGCATCTCCTTCGACGTGCTGCGGCTGGAGGACGTGGCGGAAAAGGTCGAGCTCGGCGTATCGGAACTCGGCTTCGTCCTCGGCATCGGCGACCACCCGGCGCTGAAGGTCGAACCCGTCTATGAGGGGCGCATGGTCTGCGCGGTGCACAAGAGCCATCCGCTGGCGGAGCGCGGCGTGATCACGCCCGCCGATCTGCGCGGCGTCCCTTTCATCGCGCTGGAACGCGGCACACGGCTCGGTACGGCTGTCAGGCAGGCCTTCGAGGCTGCCGCGGAGCCCTTCCACCTCGCCGTCGAGGTCCGCTACTGCCACACCGCCTGTGTCCTGGCGGCGAGCGGGATCGGGGTCGCGGTCGTCGATCCCTTCTCGCCGGCCGGAAGCGGCCGTCCGGACCTTGCCGTGATCCCCTTCGAACCGGCGACCGCCGTCCGCGCCTATGTCGTCTCCTCGCGCAGCCGGCCACTTTCGCGGCTGGCAGGGGATTTCCTGCGCGAAGTTCGCCTTGCCCTAAACGAGGCCGCCGAACGGCTGGCATGAGCTCGTGCCGGATAGGGGGAGAACCGTTTGCCGTCAGCGCCCCTATTTGCCCAGCAAATAGGCTTGCCCAAAAAATCATAGTCTGCAGCATTGTCCGATCGTCGGCCTCGTCGCAGTCTGACCCGCGGCTCCCCATCGAAGGGGTTGCCGAGGTCCCGAGACAGAGGTCTTCATGTCCCGCATCCTGCGCGTCGCGGCTGCCCAGATGGGTCCGAACCAGCGTG
>CAZEZD010000002.1:10988-13755 GCA_964516115.1 uncultured Hyphomicrobiales bacterium | reverse complement strand
CTTCACCACCTTCTTTCCGCGCTGGTTGCTGCAGCCAGGTGAGGTCGATGCCTATTTCGAGGCGGCCATGCCGAACCCGGACGTCGCCGCGCTGTTCCACCGGGCACGCGAGCGCCGCATCGGCTTCTATGTCGGCTATGCCGAACTTGCAGAGGGCCGCCATTTCAACACGGCCATCACGGTCGGACCGGACGGGGCGGTGCTCGGCAAGTACCGGAAGGTCCATCTGCCCGGATCCATCGAGCCGCGTGCCGGCGACCGCTTCCAGCAGCTCGAGAAGCGCTACTTCGACTACGGCGACCTCGGCTTTCCGGCCTTCTGGGGACCGAAGGAATGGCATGAGCCGATCCTCGGCATGCTCGTCTGCAACGACCGGCGCTGGCCCGAGGCCTGGCGCTGCTACGGCCTCCAGGGCGTGGAACTCATGCTCATCGGCTACAATTCGGCCGCCTATGATCCGAACGGCGGCACAACCGAGAATGAGGGATTGCGCACGTTCCACTCGACGCTGGCGGTGCAGGCCAACGCCTACATGAACGCCACCTGGGCCGTCTCGGTCGCCAAGGCCGGCAATGAGGACGGCTCCGGACTGATCGGCGGCTCCTGCATCGTCGATCCGAACGGCGTCGTGGTGGCGCAGGCGCAGACGCTCGGCGACGAGGTTCTGGTGGCCGATGTCGATCTCGACGCCTGCCGGCAGGGCAAGGACAAGATGTTCAACTTCGCCGCCCACCGCCGGCCGCAGCATTACCGCGCCATCGTCGACCAGGTCGGCGCGATGCTGCCGCCCAAGCCGGCCGCCGAGGAAAGGCTCCGAGCATGACCCCGCCCGCCGCGTCCTATCCCCTGCTGCCCGACATCTCCCGGCACACCATCGTCGCCGAGCGCTACTGGGGCCGCTGGGTCGCCGTCGCGATCATCCTCCTGGTCCTCGCCGCACTCGCCCGCGCCTTCGCCGTCGGCCAGATCGAGTGGGAATTCGTCGGCCAGTTCCTGGCCGCGAAATCGATTCTCGAAGGCCTCGCCAACACCATCCTGATGACCATCGGCGCAATGACCCTCGGCGTCGTGCTTGGCGTCGTCACGGCCGTCATGCGCATGTCGCCCAATCCGGTGCTGAAGGGCGTCGCCATGGGCTATGCGTGGCTGTTTCGCGGCACCCCGGTCATCCTGCAGCTGCTGCTCTGGTTCAACCTGGCGCTGATCTTCCCGACCCTCGGCATTCCCGGCCTCTTCTCGTTTCGCACCGTGGACGTGATGACGCCGGCGGTGGCGGCCCTCCTCGGCCTCGGCATCAACCAGGGCGCCTATACGTCGGAGGTGATGCGTGCCGGCATGCTCTCCGTCGACGTTGGCCAGTATGAGGCAGCCAAATCCATCGGCATGACCCGGCTGACGGCGCTGCGCCGGATTGTCTTCCCGCAGGCCATGCGGGTCATCATCCCGCCGCTGGGCAACGAATTCATCGGCATGGTGAAGCTGACATCGCTCGCCAGCGTCATCCAGTATTCCGAGATCCTGCACAACGCGCAGAACATCTACTACGCCAACTCGCGGGTCATCGAACTCCTGATCGTGGCGGCTATCTGGTACCTCGTCGTGGTGTCGGTCCTCACCCCGGCGCAGATGCTGCTGGAGCGCCACTATGGCCGCGGCGCGGGGGTCGGCCGATGACCACGCTCACCCCTCCCCCGGGCCTCACCCCCATTGTTTCGATCATCGACGTCCACAAGAGCTTCGGCACGTTCAAGGCGGTCGACAGCGTGTCGCTCGATGTCGTTCCCGGCGAGGTCGTCTGCATCATCGGCGCCTCCGGCTCCGGAAAGACCACGCTGCTGCGCTGCATCAACCAGCTCGTGCAGATCGACAGGGGCGCCATCTGGGTCGACGGCGAGCTCGCCGGCCTCAGGATCGACGGCGACAAGCTCTACCACCTGCCGGAGAAGGAGATCGCCCGCCAGCGCCTCGCCACCGGCATGGTGTTCCAGCGTTTCAATCTGTTCCCGCACCTCACCGCGCTCGAGAACATCATCGAGGGGCCGGTGCAGGTGCTCGGCAAGCCGAAACGCGACGCGGTCGAGGAGGCTCATGCCCTGCTGAAGCGGGTCGGCCTCTCCGAAAAGGCCGATGCCTATCCGACCAACCTGTCGGGCGGCCAGCAGCAGCGCGTCGCGATCGCCCGCGCGCTGGCGATGAAGCCGAAGCTGATGCTCTTCGACGAGCCGACCTCGGCCCTCGATCCCGAACTCGTCGGCGAGGTTCTCGCCGTCATGCGCGAGCTCGCGGCCTCCGGCATGACCATGATCGTGGTGACCCACGAACTGGGTTTCGCCCGAGAGGTCGCCGACCGCGTGGTCTTCATGGACCACGGCGCCATCGTCGAGATGGGCCCCACGAGCCAGGTGCTGGGATCGCCGACGGAGGCGCGCACCAGCGCCTTCATCGCTGCGGTGCTGGCATGACCGCCCTTCCCACCGATCAGAGCCGGAACCATCGGCCGCCCTTCCAGACACCAGGAGCCACGCCATGCTGAAACGACTGATGCTCTCCGCCGCCCTTTGCGTCACCGCCTTTGCCGCCGGAGCGCAGGAACTTCCTGCGGCCGTCAAGCAGCGCGGCACGATCATCGCCGCGGTCATCCCCAACTACCCGCCGCTGGAGATGAAGAACCCGCAGACGGGCGAACTCACCGGCTTCGACATCGAACCGGTTAAGAGTTCCGATTACTATCAGGAAGAGCTTTCGCTGGACGAAGTTGAGGGGATCA
>CAZEZD010000002.1:8285-10978 GCA_964516115.1 uncultured Hyphomicrobiales bacterium | reverse complement strand
GCTAACTCACCGGCTTCGACATCGAACTCGGCAACGCCATCGCCGCCAAGCTCGGCGTGCGCATGCAGTGGCAGGAGACGAGCTTCGAGCAGATGCTGTCCGCCGTCCGAACCGGCCGCGTCGACATCATCCTGTCCGGCATGAGCGACCTGCCGGCGCGCCAGGAGACGGCGACCTTCATCAACTACATCCGCTCGGGCACGCAGTTCTTCACCCAGCATTCCCGCGCGAGCGAATTCCCCAACCGCGAGGCCCTCTGCGGCAAGACGGTCGGCGCCTCGCGCCGCACCTCGCTGCCGGCCGAGATCAAGGCCTTCTCGGACGCCAGCTGCGTCGCCCAGGGCCGTCCGGCCATCAACTATGTCGGCACGGAAGGCTCGGCCGATGCGCGCACGCAGCTCCGCCAGGGCCGTATCGACGCCGCCATGCAGGGCTCGGAGACGCTGCCCTACATCATGGGCCTCGAACCCAACACCTTCGCCCTCGTCGGCGAGCCGACCCGCTTCACGCTGATGGGCATCGCCACGGCCAAGGAAGCCGAAGAGCTGCGCCAGGCGATCGTCGGGGCGCTGAAGGCGCTCATCGCCGACGGCACCTACAAGCAGCTTCTCGCCAAGTGGCAGCTGCAGCCCTCGGAACTCACGGAGATCACCATCAATGCCGGTCGCTAGTCTCGACGCCCTGCCGCTGCTGCCCGCCAACCGGGCGCCGCTCTCGCCGGTCTATCCCTGGCCGGAGGGCAACAAGGCCGCCGTGTTCCTGTCCTTCGATGTCGATGCGGAATCGGCCTGGACGGCGAAGGACCCGAACCACTACGAGCGGCTCGTCACCATGTCCTATGGCGGCTTCGAGGCCCGCGTCGGCGTGCCGAAGCTGCTGGAGATGCTGCGCGAGCAGGAGCTGAAGGCGACCTTCTTCATCACGGGATGGGCGATCGAGGCCCATACCGCGATGTGCGAGGCGATCCTCAAGGACGGGCACGAGGTCGGCCACCACGGCTTCCACCACCTGATGCCCGATCCCGGCGCGCCGCACATCGTCGAGGAGATGGACAAGGGTCTCGACAGCCTGAAGCGCAAGCTCGGCGTGGTGCCGGTCGGCTACCGCGCGCCGCTCGGCGAGAGCTGCGAGGAGTTGCGCGTGCTCCTGAAGACGCACGGCTTCCTCTATTCCTCGTCGTGGCGCGACGACGTCCGGCCCTATCGCCAGGTGCTGGCCGACGGCACGCCGGGGGTCATCGAGCTTCCCGCCACGATGACCTTCGACGACTGGATGTACGGCCTCACCCACCGCTACTCGCCGCGCCCGCTGTTTCCCCGCGAGCACGTGCTGTCGATATGGAACGACGAGCTGGCCGAGACACGCGACTGGGGCGGGCTCATCACCACCGTCCTGCACCCGCAGGTCTCGGGACGGCCGATGCGTCTGAAGCTGCTGCGCGAGTTCCTCGAACACGTGAAGAGCTATGGCGACGTGTGGATCGGCACGGGTCGCGAGATCGCCGGCCACTTCGCGTCCTGCGAGGCGGCGGACACCAAGGCGGGGTAAGGACCAAGGGCACGTTGCCCCTCACCTCCATCCTCTCCCCGCACGCGGGGAGAGGGGACCACGACCTCCCGCGATATCGCCGCGTGAGGTGCCGGGCGCGGCGGATCGGTCTCGAAGCGCGACGCCTGTGCCCCTCGCCCCGCTGGCGGGGAGAGAGAAGGGTGAGGGGCCGCAAGGACCGCTTGCCGACCAGTTGTCGACATCAAAGGGGACAGAGCCATGACCTTCCGCACGACCCTTCTCGCTGCCGGCCTCGCCGCGCTTGTGACCACCACCGCCTCCGCCCAGCAGCCCATCCCGCTGCCCGACGCCATCCGCACCGCCGGTGTGGTGCGCATCGGCATCGAGGCGACCTATCCGCCCATGGCCTACAAGGACCCGGCGACCAACGAGCGCCGCGGCTTCAACGTCGATCTGGTCACCGAGATCGCCAAGGTGCTGGGGCTGCGCATCCAGTGGGAGGAGATGGCCTTCGCCCAACTCATCCCGGCGCTGACGACCAACCGCATCGATTTCTCGGGGTCGTCGATGACCGACCTTCCGGCGCGCCGCGAGCGCCTCTCCTTCGTCGACTATGTCTCGACCGGCCCGCAGATCTTCGCCATGACCGCCCTGGCGGCCGACATCAACCAGCCGACGGACCTCTGCGGCAAGTCCATCGCCACGCCGCGCACCACCGCCTATTTCCCGACGCTTCAGGCGTGGAGCCAGGCGAACTGCGTCGCCCAGGGCCGGCCGGCCATCAACGTCGTCGGCACCGAGGGTGCCGCCGCCACCCGTACCGACCTGCGCCAGAGCCGCGTGAATGCTGCGGTTCTGGGCGCCGAATATGTCGTCTACCTCTCCCAGCAGGAGCCGGGGGCGATCAAGCGCATCGGCACGCCGATCGGCCGCAACATGTCGGGTCTCGCCTTCCCGAAGGAGTCGACCGTCCTGCGTGATGCGGTGGCCGCCGCGCTCAACCGGCTGATCGAGAACGGCACCTACATGACGCTGCTGAAGAAGCATGGGCTGGAGGCACAGGCGCTGCCGCGCGCCGAGATCGATGCCGGCCAGCCCTGATCGGCACGGCAGGTGCGGGCCCAATGCGGGTCCGCACCTGCCCCGTTAAAGAGCGGCGGCCCTTAACCTCCTGATCACGAATG
>CAZEZD010000002.1:1826-8275 GCA_964516115.1 uncultured Hyphomicrobiales bacterium | reverse complement strand
CGGTGGGCGATCCGTTCAAGGACACCTCCGGCCCGGCCATGAACATCCTGATCACGAATGCCGTCGTCGTCACCGGCGACGATGACCGGACAATCCACACCGATGCCGCCATTGCGGTCACTGGCAACCGCATCGCCGCCGTCGGCGCGACCGCTGATCTGGAGCGCGACTACCCGCGCCACGAGCGTTTCGACGCCCGCGGCCTCGCGGTCTTTCCCGGCTTCATCAACGCCCATACGCACACCGTGCTGCTGGCTCTGCGCGGCACCATCGAGGACTGGCCGGGCGAAGCGATCTATCGCTACATGACGCCGATCTCCTACGCGATGAGCGGGCAAGAGCGGTCAGTCATCGCCCAGCTTGGCTGTCTCGAGGCGATCCGCTCCGGGACCACGACACTGGTCGATCCGTTCCGTCACGTCACGACCTATGCGCCGGCCATGGCGCAGACAGGCATGCGGCTGTGGCTAACCGAGAGTTGCGCCGACATCGACACGCGCAGGATCCGCCACGGCGAATACCAGGTGGATGAGGCCTTCGGCGCCGCCTTTCTCGACCGCGCGACCGCGCTCATCGAGGGGTTCCACGGGTCCTCCGGCGATCGGTTGCGCTGCCAGGCTGCGGCCCATGCCCCCGACAATTGCTCGCCGGCAATGCTGCGCGCCGTGCGCGACATGGCCGAGAGGTATAGCCTCACGCGCACCATCCACCTGTCACAGAGCCCCGGCGAGGTCGCAGCGGTGAAGGCGGCCCACGGGCTGACCTCAACGGAGTATCTCGACCGCGAGGACTTCCTCGGACCCGATCTCGTCGCCGCGCACTGGACATTCTGCACCGAGGACGACATTCGCCTGCTGGCGCCCAAAGGCGTGCAGATGGCGCATACGCCGGCCAGCATCTCGCGCCGCAACTTCCACAAGGTCCGCATCGGCCAGATTCGCGATGCCGGCGTGAAGGTCGTCTTCGGCACCGACAACATGAGCGAGGACATGTTCCAGGCCATGGCCTTCGGCAGCATCGTCCATCGCACCGGCCGCGGCCGCGAGGTGGAAGGCGGCGTCGACCCCTCGCCCGAGCAGATCCTGGATTCGGTGACGCGGCTGGCGGCCGCCTCCGTCGGCGCCGGCAGGGAGATCGGCTCGATCGAGGCTGGCAAGAAAGCCGACCTCACCTTCATCGACCTGAATGCGCCAGCGCTCAGGCCGCTCATCCGCCTCGTCTCGAACGTCGTTCACTACGGCCATCCCGGCACGGTCCATTCGGTCATGACGGACGGCGAGTTCCTGATGCGCGACCGCAAGGTGCTGACCATCGACGAACCGGCGCTGATCCGCGAGGCGGAGGCGGTGACGCGGCGCGTCTGGGAGCGGATGATCGCCGACAATCCCGACATCGCGCCGCCGCCGGGCGAGTTGCGCTGGCTAGGCTGACGTGCCGCCGACGAAGGCCTCAACTACCGGGCGAGGTCATAGACCCCATCGACCAGAGCGACCCTGCCCTGCTCCATCAGTTCGTCGAGGTGCTGGCGGATCGACCGCCGCTCGACATCCGTCACCCACAGTTCCTCGTAGTCGGGCGGATAGAGGAGGCGGCAGGCGACCAGATCCTCGAGCGATTTCGGTGAGGCTCCGAGAAGATCCAGAAGATGCTGCTCGCGCGAAGCGAGTTTCGCCTCGAAGGCCGCGAGATCGGCAAGGAACGTCGCGCGGTCCGTATAGACACCGCGATGGTGGCCTGTGATCCAGACGTTCGCAGGAAGATCGGGGAGCTGCTTCAGGGTTTTCCGGAAGCTCGCCAGCGATGACGAGGCGTCGCCGTAGTAAGGGCCGAATCCGCTGAGGTCGATGTCGCCGATGAAGGCGATGCCATGCGGTTCGATCAGGAGCGCGCAGTGCCCCGCCGTATGGCCCGGCATGTGGACCGCCCTCAGCCGCATCCCTCCGAGATCCCAGACCGCGCCGTCGTCATAGGGAACCGCGTCGGGCCGGGGGGCGTAGTGGAGTTCGCGCTGCAGCTTCGCGAGAAGGGCCGGCCGCACGGCCTGGCTGACGCCAAGGGCATCGGCATAGCCCTGCCAGCTCCGGGCGGCGGGGATATCGTCGCGATGGACATGCACCGGCGCGTGCGGCCGGCGGTGGAGACCTGCCATGTGGTCTTCGTGGACATGGCCGAGCACGACCAGATCGGCCGCGTCGAACGGCGCGCCGATCCTGTTGGCGACGAGCGGCGCATCGAGCGCAGCCCGGGTGTCGCGCCCCGTGACGATGACCTGATTGGCCTCCGGGTACTTTCCGTTCTTCTCGCCGAAGAAGACGGTCACCGGGCCGAAATCGGCCCTCGCCGTCGCCATTGCGGCCGGACGGGCCTCCTGCATGCTCATTCACCCGCTCCCTCGGCCGGTTCGGCCATTGGGCTCCATTGTCGCAACAAGGTCTGCCGCGCCCAAGACGCCGTTCGGCCGATCCGGACCCCGGCACCTATCTCCGCTCAGGTGATCCGGCGAACGCTGGCGAGAATCTCCTCGGGCTCGAAGAGCTGCTTCCAGTCGGGTTTCAGGATCGTCTCCTTGCCATAGACGATCGCCTTGTTGCAGGCGTCGGAGAACACCCCCTGGATCTCCTGGAAGGTGACAGCGGCGAGAATGTTCATGTGGCCGAGCAGGAAGTCACGGGCCGCCTCGCGTGGCACGCCGCGCGCGATCGCCTCTTCCATCGCGTCCCGCATGGCGTCCAGCAAGGTGGCGCAGACCGTCTCGGACAAGCCCGGTTCGAGGATCGCCATCTGCTCGACGGTGACGCGGTGGGAGCGCATGACCGGCGCCCACAGGGCGCGGGCGACCTCCTCGCCGAGGACATAGTGTTCCTCCGGCCCCTGCATCAGCGCGTTGACGATGTGCTGCCTGGCGGCGATGCCGCCGAAATGATCGGCCCGGGCGGCCGGATCGGTCTCGTCATTGAAGATCGGCGGGTGGCACGGATGGGTGACGAAATAGGTGATGTCCGCGCGCTCGGGCAGGTGGCCGGCATGGGGCGCCGCGGCATCGAGGATCACCACCATGGTCCCGGCCCCGAGCTTCGGCACGAGGCTCTGCGTGACCGCGCCGATCACCGTATCGGGAACCGCCAGCACCACCACCTGCGCCGTGGCGATCGCCTCCTCCGCCGCGACGCAGGAGATGCCGTGGGCCTCCGCGAAGCGGGCGCGGCCGGCCTCGCTGACCTCGACAGGCAGGACGGAGAAGCGCGAGGCGACGAGATTGCGGCCGATCCGCATGCCCATCTTGCCGCCTGCGCCGAACAAAGCGACTGCCGTCATCGATCCCGCTCCAGTGGTTTGCGCCCTACAAGCCGGCGCGCCGTGGGCGATCTCCCATGGGTACGCGAGAATTGTCAATCTGGTATGATGACCTTATGAGTTGATGATCCGCGGCCTGTCGCGCCCGGTTTTGAAACGGAGCATGGCGTGCAGGCACCAGAGCGGATCGAAGCGGACTATTGGCTCGAGACGCCGGGCGATCCGCGGCGCACGGCCGAGGTCATGGCCGGCGAGCAGTCGAGCGGTACGTTCGTCGCCGTGCCCGGCGAGACGCCCGAACTGACCGCACGGGCGGCGGCCCGCGTCGAGCGGCTGGAACTGCTCGACAGCGCAGACGCGCCGAGTCTGCCCTCCGCGACGCCTCAGGCCTTTCCCGTTCCGGGCGACTACCGCCGCGCCCGCGTGACCCTGTCCTGGCCGCTGGAGACGCTCGGCCCCTCGCTCCCCAACCTCGTCGCGACCGTCGCCGGCAATCTGTTCGAACTCCGACAGGTCAGCGGCCTGCGGCTCCTCGACATCCGCCTGCCGGCCGCCTTCGCCGATGCCTATGGCGGCCCGCGCTTCGGGGTGGCGGGCACGCGCAAGCTCGCCGGCGTCGCGACCGGCCCGCTGATCGGCACCATCATCAAGCCGAGCGTCGGTTTTGGGCCTGAGGAGACGGCGGATCTGGTGGCGACGCTCGTTCAGGCGGGCATCGACTTCATCAAGGACGACGAATTGCAGTCCGACGGGCCCCTCTGTCCCTTCAAGGCGCGGGTGGAGGCGGTCATGCGGGTGGTCAGGTCCGAGGCCGACCGCCGCGGGCGTCAGGCGATGGTCGCCTTCAACATCACCGGCGATCTCGACCAGATGAAGCGCCGCCACGACCACGTGCTCAAGGCCGGCGGCACCTGCGTGATGGCGAGCCTGAACTCGGTCGGGCTGGTCGGCATGATCGAGCTCGGCCGCTTCACGCAACTGCCCATCCACGGCCATCGCAACGGCTGGGGCTACATGTCCCGGGCGCCGGGGCTCGGCTGGGACTACCGCGCCTGGCACAAGCTGTGGCGCCTCGCCGGAGCCGACCACCTTCATGTCAACGGCCTCGCCAACAAGTTCAGCGAGCCCGACGAAAGCGTCATCGCATCCGCGCGGGCGTGCCTCTCGCCGCTGTTCCGGCATCGCGACGACACCGTCATGCCCGTCTTCTCCTCCGGCCAGACCGTGCGGCAGGCGGCGGGCACCTACGCCGCACTCGGCACCACCGACCTGATCTTCGCGGCCGGCGGCGGTATCCTCGCCCATCCGGACGGGCCGGCCGCGGGCGTCGCCGCGCTGCGGGAGGCCTGGGACGCGGCGATCGCCGGCCAGCCGATCGAACAGGCGGCCCGCGACCGTCCGGCGCTCGCCGCGGCCCTCGGGCGGTTCGCATGACCGAGCTGCCTCCGGGACCCCTGCTCGCGTTCTATGGCGACGACTTCACCGGCTCCACCGCCGCGATGGAGGTGATGGCCTTCGCCGGGCTGAGCTCGGTCATGTTTCTCGACGTGCCGACGCCGCAGCGTCTCGCCCGCTTTGCCGACCGGCGCTGCATCGGCATTGCCGGCATCGCCCGCTCGCGCTCGCCGGACTGGATGAACGCCGCGCTGCCACCGATCTACGCGGCCCTCGCCCGGCTCGGCGCGCCGCTCGTCCACTACAAGGTCTGCTCCACCTTCGATTCTGCGCCACATATCGGCTCGATCGGGCGCGCCGTCGATCTCGGCGCGGCGACCTTCCCTGCGCGCTGGATTCCACTGGTCGTCGGCGCTCCTGCCCTGGCGCGCTACCAGGCCTTCGGGACGCTGTTCGCCGGCATGGGTGGCGCCGCCTACCGGCTCGACCGGCACCCGGTCATGGCGAGCCATCCCGTCACGCCCATGGACGAGGCGGACATCACGCGGCACCTCGCCCGGCAGACGGTGCGCCGCATCGGCCTCATCGATGTCGCCGCCCTCAAGCGCGGCGAGGGCGATGCACGGCGCGCGATGCTGGCCGGCGACGACGCGCCGGTGGTCGCCATCGACGTGCTGGACGACGAGACCCTCGCCCTGGCCGGCGAGCTGATCTGGCATCATCGCGGCGAGGGTCGCTTCGTCGCGGGGTCGCAGGGCGTCGAATATGCCCTCGTCGCGCACTGGCGCGCGTCGGGGCTGATCCCTGAGGCGCCCGCCGCCATGACCCTGCCTTCGGTGGAGCGGATCGCGGTCGTGTCCGGCTCCTGTTCCCCGGTCACGGCACGGCAGATCGCCCATGCCGAGCAGAACGGCTTTGCCGCGATCCGTATCGAGGTGAACCGCGCCACCGATCCGGCCAGTTGGGAGGCCGAGATCGGCCGCGTCGCCAGCCTTGGCCTGGCGGCTCTCGGCACGGGCGCTTCGCCGATTGCCTATACCGCCCGCGGCCCCGATGACCCCGCCATCGCCGCACTTGCAGAAGCCTGCCGCAGTGCCGGCGCGGCCCCTTCCGACGTCAACGACCGCATCGGCGCCGGACTGGGGTCGTTGCTCGGGCAGATCCTCGACGGGAGCCATCTCCGTCGTGCTGTCATCGCCGGTGGCGACACGTCGGGCCACGCGACGCTCGGGCTCGGCATCGATGCCCTGTCCGCCGCGGCGGCACTGGCCCCCGGCGCGCCGCTCTGCCGGGCCCATGCCGAACGCCCCGATCGCGACGGACTCGAACTGGCGCTGAAGGGCGGCCAGATCGGCGCGGATGACTACTTCAGCGCCGCGCGCCACGGTGGCGCGCTCGCGCCGGCCTGGCGGGGATGACGACAACCGTGACCGAAGGCCCCATCCAGCGCCGCAAGCTCTATCAGGAGGTGGTCGACCGGCTGATGGCGCGCATCGAAGCCGGCGATTTCCCGCCCGGCACGCAGCTACCCTCCGAACGCGAGCTGATGGACGCCTATGGCGTCGGGCGGCCGGCGATCCGCGAGGCGCTGCAGCAGCTCGAACGCTCGGGCATCGTCACCATCAGCCACGGCGAGCGGGCGCGGGTCGTGCTGCCGACCGCGGACGGGATGCTGGACCAGATCGGCGACGCGGCGCGCTACCTGCTGCGGGTGCAGCCGCGTTCCCTCGACGACCTGAAGGAGGCACGGATCTTCCTGG
>CAZEZD010000002.1:0-1816 GCA_964516115.1 uncultured Hyphomicrobiales bacterium | reverse complement strand
CCCGGGAGGCAGGCCTCGTGCGGCTTGCGGCTGAGCGTGCCGATCCTGCCGGTCTCGCGCTCCTGCGCCAGCGGCTGGCCGAGCAGCGTGACGCCTCGCCGGCGGACTTCCTCGCCCGCGACATCGCCTTTCACCGCCAGATCGCGGCGATAAGCGGCAATCCTATCTTTCCGGCCGTCGTCGAGGGGCTGCTGACCTGGCTCGGCGACCACTACACCATGCTGGTGCGCGCGCCCGGCGCCGAAAGCGCCACGCTCCAGGAACACCAGCGCATCCTAAACGCCATCGCCGCGGGAGACGCGGACGAGGCGGCGAGGGCCATGTCAGACCATCTCAACCGCGCCAGCGACCTCTACCGTCACGCAGCCGCTACGCTGCGCGAGCCGTGAACCATCTGGCGGCGGCCACGCCCAGAACCGCCGAAGTCGCGGTCAGAAGAGCCCCCCAGATCGTATCGACGACGACCAGGCTCCAGCTCCACACGCGCAACGTGGCGTGGTTGGTCAGTTCGTAGGTGGCGTAAGCGAAGAAGCCGAAGGCGGCGCCGCGGATCGCGGCCGTCGCAAGCGACCGCTCCGCAAGGGCCGGCAGGCTGGCGAAATAGAGAATGCCGACCGGGAACAGCAGGTAGAAGAGGATGGCCGGTGCTAAACGTGCCTGGTCGAGGATGATGTCGCCGACGACCGCGCGGAACATCGGCACGCCCGCCGAGAACAGCCAGACGAGATCGATCAGCAGGAAGGCGAGAAAGGTCACTCCATAGGCGACGATGATGATGCGCGGTGCGGGCACGTCCGTTCTCCTGACGATCCAGAGGCATGGCCGGGGCCGATGAGCGGCCGTCGGATTGTTTTGTTGGCCGGCGTGCGAATTCTTCCCGCACCATTCGGCTGCTGATGTCTTGGATACGCAGGCCGAACCCTCACGGACCATTCCAAAGCCGATGAGATAGGGGGACGCCTCGACAGCATGTTCTGCCGGACATGCCGTGGGCGGTTCACATCACGGTGAGACGGAGGGACTCCGGGGTCGACGGACTTGCCAGTCGCGTTCTGAATTTTTAGTAATTCCTGAAATCTCGGAATATCCGCAAGGATCGCTCGATGCACCTTCCCCCGTTGTGCGAGGCGTTCGTTCTTCATTTTGGCGAGATGGGCAGCCGCTGGGGCATCAACCGCACGGTCGGCCAGATCTACGCCGTGCTGTTCATTGCCCAAAGGCCTCTCTGCGCCGACGAGATCGTCGAGCGCCTCGGCATCTCCCGCTCCAACGTGTCGATGGGGCTCAAGGAGTTGCAGAGCTGGAACCTGCTGCGCCAGAAGCCTGTCCCCGGTGACCGGCGCGAGTTCTTCTCAACGCCCGACGACATCTACGTCATCGTCCGGACGCTGGTCGAGGAACGCAAGAAGCGGGAGATCGACCCGACGCTGTCCATGCTGCGCGAACTCATCATGCAATCGCCGGACTCGGAGGCCGAGCGCCATGCGCAGGCCCGGATGCGCGAGATGCATGAACTTATCGAGCTCATGACGGGTTGGTATGCGGACGTCCAGCGGCTCGAGACCGAGCGGCTCATCCAGCTGCTCTCGCTCGGCTCGAAGGTGGTGCGCGTCCTCGACATGAAGGACCGCCTGCTCGCCCTGCCCGGCGGGCGCGCAAAGTCCCGCAAGGAGGTTTGACCGATGGACCCGATCCTGCTGGCCCGCATCCAGTTCGGCGCCAACATCTCCTTTCACATCCTGTTCCCGACGATCACCATCGCGCTCGGGTGGATCCTGCTGTTCTTCAAGCTGCGTTTCCGGGCCACCGGGCGGCA
>CAZEZD010000001.1:0-51990 GCA_964516115.1 uncultured Hyphomicrobiales bacterium | reverse complement strand
CCTTCATGGACGGCCACAAGCCGCCGGACCGCGTGCTGCCGTCGATGCTGTGAGGGCGGCATGAGCCTGTCCGCCATCCGCAACCTCGACCACACCGTTCTCATCTGCACGCGCATGGAGGAAACGCGCGCCTTCTACCGCGACGTGATGCAATTTCCCGTCGAGACCGACCTCCCCACCTGGGTGAGTTTCCGCGTCGGCTCGGCACTCTTGTCGCTTCGGCCGCGCGGACCCTGGTCGGTCTGCGACGACGGCCCGGCCGTCGCGGGATCGGCGGCGGTCCAGCTCGCCTTCCGTGTGCCACCTCCGGCAGTCGATGCCTGCCATTCCGAGCTCGTCGCCAAAGGCGTGGCCATCCTGCGGGAGCCGACCGATCTGCCGAACTGGCGCCATCGGACGCTGTTCTTCCGCGACCCGGAAGACAACATCATCGAGATCTACGCCGAGTATTGATGCCCTCGCGGCTGATCAGCCGCCGGCGCCGCTGCCGTTCAGCGGGTTCTCCGGGTCCCAGCGGTAGCGCACGGTCTCGAAGCGCATGGCGCGGGTGTCGATCATCAGGAGGCGGCCGACGAGGCCCTCGCCGAACCCCGCAATCTCGCGAATGACCTCCAGCGCCATCATCGACCCGACGATGCCGGTGAGCGCCCCGAGGATGCCGGCCTCCTGGCAGGAGGGCACGGTTCCCGGCGGCGGCGCATCGGGGAACAGGCAGCGATAGGTGGGGTTCGGCGTGCCGTCGGGCGCCTTTTCGTGCGGGCGCAGCGTCGTGAGCGTCGCGTCGAAGGTGCCGACCGCCGCCGTCACGAGGGGCCTGCCCTCATGGAAGCAGGCGTCGGAGACCGCATAGCGGGTGGCGAAATTGTCGGAGCCGTCGGCGACGATGTCGTAGCCGCGCACGAGATCGCGGGCGTTCGACGCCGTGAGCCGCGTGACGTGGGACACCACCTCGACATGGGGGTTGAGCCGGCGGATGGCATTTGCCGCGCTCTCGGTCTTGAGGACGTCGACGTCCTCGGTGCGGTGAATGACCTGGCGTTGGAGGTTCGACAGCGCCACGCCGTCATCGTCGACGATGCCGATGGTGCCGACACCCGCCGCGGCGAGATAAAGGAGCAGCGGCGCACCCAGGCCGCCGCCGCCGATCACCAGGACCCGCGCCGCCTTCAGCTTCTGCTGGCCCGGCCCGCCGACCTCGCGCAGGACGATGTGGCGGGCGTAGCGCTCGAGTTCCTCAGCGGAGAACATCAGTCGATCGAGAGCCCCAGGGACTGGCGCACGCGGGCGCGGACGGCGTGGCCGTCGCGGGTGGGCAGCACGCGCTCGAGCTCCGCCTGGTCGATCTTCACCACCGCGACGCAGGGCCCGTTGCCGAGCGCGGTCGCGCGGGTGGCGAGCCCCTCGACGTCGCCCATGGCGTCGACGGCCCTCGCGTCGGCGATGCCGGAGGCGCCGGCGATGGCGGCGAGGTCGGCCACCACCGAATGGCTCGCCTGGCCGCCGGTCTCGCCGTAGAGGCCGTTGTCGAGCACGACGACCGTCAGATTCTTCGGCGCCTGCATGGCGATGGTGGCGAAGGAGCCGATCCCCATCAGCATCTCGCCGTCGCCGGTGACCGCGATGACCGGCGTGTCGGGACGGGCCAGTGCGATGCCGAGCGCCATCACGGCGCAGCCGCCCATGGCGCCCCAGAGATAGACGTTGCGGTCGTGGTCGCCGCAGGCGGCGACGTCATAGGTCGGGGATCCGAGGCCCGTGACGACGATGGCCTCGCCGCGGTCCTTCAAGAGGCGGGCGACGACGGCGCGGCGGTCGAGACGGTTCAAGGGCTTGCTCATTTCACGAAGACCTTGGCGCCGATGAGCTGCTGGGCGAGGAGAACGGCGACGGCGCTGCCGCCCTCATAGGCCATGCGGATGCCGGCGGCGGTCGCGGGACCGACCTCCTCCGGCCTGTCAGCGCGCAGCACATGCACGCCCATCAGGCGGAAGGCGTCCGGCGTGCCGGTGCCCATCGGCACCTGCCAGGGATTGAACTCGCCCCACTCGCCGCGCATTGTCACGAAGGTCAGGAAGGGACCGCCCATGTTGCGGACCAGCGACAGCATGTTGACGCAGTTGCCGACGCCGGAAGACTGCATGAGCAGGCAGGCGCGGTCGCCGCCGAGCCAGGCGCCGGAGACGAGGGCCACGCCCTCCTCCTCCGTCGTCAGCGGAATGCCGATCATGGCGGGGTCGGCATGCACCGCCCGGATCAGCTCGGCATGGCCGCCGTCCGGCACATAAGCCACTTGCCGGACGGAAGCCGCCTTCAGCGCGGTGAAGATGTCGCCCGGCCATCCGGCGGGCGAGGCATGCAAAGCTTGAGGGTGCAAGGCGTTCATCCGCTGGCTAGGCTCCGCGTCCTTCGCGAGGGGCGGACCATGACGCCGCGCCCGCACCGATACAAGATGGACAATTGGGAGGACAGACATGACGGTCGGATTCATCGGACTGGGCAAGATGGGGCGGGGCATGGCCTCGAACCTGCAGACCAAAGGCTTCTCGCTCATGGTCTATGACGTGGTGGACACGCCCGTCGCGGCGCTCGAGGCCCTCGGCGCGACCGGCGCCACGCCGACGGAGATCGCTGCTGCCTGCGACATCATCGTCACCATGCTGCCGACCGGCAAGGAGGTGGGCGAGGTGATCCTCGCGCCCGGCGGGGTGCTCGACCACGCCAGGCCCGGCACCCTGATCCTCGACATGTCGACCATCGACCCGGAGACAACCGACCGCCTGCACGAAGAAACGCGCCGGCGCGGCATGACCGCCGTCGATGCGCCCGTCGGACGGCTCGCCTGGCATGCCGACCGCGGCCAGAGCCTGTTTATGGTGGGGGCGGACGATGCCGACTACCAGCGCGCCCTGCCGCTGCTGCAGGCCATGGGCACCACCATCCATCATTCCGGCGGGCCGGGCGCGGGCACGCGCATGAAGCTGGTCAACAACTACCTCGCCATCATCCTCTGCCAGCTCAATGCCGAGGCCCTCTCCCTGTCGCAGCGCTTCGGCCTCGACCTGGTCAAGACGCTCGACGTGCTCTACGGCACCACGGCGACCAACGGTCAGCTCAAGGTGAACTGGCCGAACAAGGTGCTGGCGGGCGACACCGAGCCGGGCTTCTCCATCGACCTCGCCCACAAGGACCTCACCCTGATCGTCCAGGCGGCCAATGCGGCCCGCGTGCCGCTGCCCGTCGCCGCGGCTGCAAGGGAGGCCTTCTCGCAGGCAAGGGCCCGCGGATACGGCCAGAACGATTTCTCGGCCATGGTCGACGTCGCCTGCGACCTGTCGCAGATCGAACGTGCCCGCCTGCCGAAAGGCTACACGCCCCCGGCGTGACGCCTGCTGCCATGCATGCCCTTGTGGAACAGGCCCCGGCGGGCCACCACTAGGCCATGCCAAGCCACCCGCATGTCCTGACGATTCCCGCCTCGCGCCCGCATCTGCGGACGCTGGCCGAGGCGGTTCTCGCAGGCCGCGTCATTCCCGGCTGGCCGGATGCAGCCGATCCGCTGTCGCTGGCGGCCGGCACGATCCTGCTGCCCAACCGCCGCGCCTGCAGGACAATGCGCGACATCTTCGCCGAACTCGCCACGGGCGGCGCGGTGCTGCTGCCGCGCATCACCCCCATCGGCGATGTCGACGAGGAGGAATGGGCCTTCGCCGACCCCATGCCGCTGGACGCGCTGGGTCTCGATGCCATCGGACCACCCATCGCCTCGCTCGACCGCCGGCTGACTCTGGCCGGGCTGGTGCGGCGCTGGGCGGAAAGCGTCGACCGGGCGGTGATGCGCCTGAGGGGCGACGATCCGCTGGTCGTCTCCACCGCGACGGCCGACGCCCTGTCGCTCGCCGCCGACCTCATGCGGCTGATGGACCAGGTGGCGACGGAGCGCATGCCCTGGTCGAACCTCGACGGCATCGTCGATTCCGGCCTCGACGAGTTCTGGCAGATCACGCGGGCCTTCCTGACCATCGCCCGCGACCATTGGCCGGCCCACCTCGCCGAACTCGGGCTGGAGGAGCCGGCGATCCGTCGCGACCGGCTCATCGCCGCGGAGACTGTCCGCCTCGCGGCGACGACAGGCCCGCTCATCGCTGCGGGCTCCACCGGCTCCATCCCCGCCACGCGCGACCTCCTCGCCATGGTCGCCCACCACCCGCGCGGCGCCCTCGTCCTGCCCGGCCTCGACACCGATCTCGACGAGGCCTCGTGGCGGGCCATCGGAGGGGCGGGCGGTGGCGCCGCCCATGCCCATCCGCAATACGGCCTCAAGCGGCTCATCGATCATGTCGGCAGCGACCGGGAGACGGTCGAGATCGTGGCGCCTCCGGCCGTTCATGGCCGGGAAGCCCTGGTTTCCGACGCCATGCGGCCTGCGTCCACCACGGACCTGTGGGCGGCGGGTCGCGCCATGGCGCGCCCGGAGGCGCTGGCGGACCTGACGGTGATCGAGGCCGCCAACGAGCGGGAGGAGGCGCTGGCGGTCGCCATCGTCCTGCGCGAGGTGGCCGAGGACCCTGCCCGCGAGGCGGCCCTCGTCACACCGGACCGGGCATTGGCGCACCGTGTCATGGCTGAACTGGCGCGGTGGAACGTCGCGGTCGACGATTCCGGCGGTCAACCTCTCTCCGGCACGCCGGCCGCCACCGTCGCGCGCGTTGCGGCAGCTCTCGCCCTCGACGAGCCCTCGCCCTCCGACCTTCTCGCCCTCATCGCCCATGACGCGGTGGCAGGCGGCGCGGCGGGGGGGGAGCGGGACGCCGCCATTACGGCGATCGAGCTCAAGGTCCTGAGGGGATTGCGGCCGGCGGGGGGCCTTGCCGGTATGCTGGCGACCCTCGACCAGGCAAAGGCGAGCGAAAGGCCCCGTCCTGAGGACGCGGCGAGCCGGGTCTCCGAGGCCGCGCTGGCCGCGGGCCGCACGCTCCTCAGCCGCACCATCGAGGCCCTGTCGCCCGTCTCGACGCTGCCCGCCGAGGCGCCGCTGGCGACCTTCGCCGCGGCCCATGCCGCGGTGCTGGAACGGCTTGGCCTCGATCCCCTGGCCATCGGGCGCGATGCGGTCGTCGGACTGCTGGCAGCCCTCGCGGCCTCCGCCCCGGCGGCTGGCTTCACCGTTTCGCGACGCGACTATGCCGCCGCACTCGACAGCCTGATGCAGACGGAAACGGTGCGCCTTCCGGCCGATCCGGGCGCCCGCATCCGCATTCTCGGCCTGCCCGAGGCGCGCCTGCTGGAGACCGACTGCGTCGTGCTGGCCGGCCTTGTCGAAGGGTCCTGGCCGGGCGACACGCGGCTCGACCCCTGGCTGAACCGGGCCATGCGCGCGAGCTTCGGCATCGACCCGCCGGAACGGCGCATCGGGCTCGCCGCCCACGATTTCTGCCAGCTTCTCGGACAGCGCCAGGTGGTGCTGAGCCGCGCAACCAAGGCCGGCGGCGTGCCGACCGTGCCCTCGCGCTGGATGCAGCGGCTCGCCGCCGTTCTCGGCGCACCGGCCTGGGGCGACCTCGTCGCCCGCGGCGAGCGGATCGTCGCCCTGGCCGACCGCCTCGACGAGACGGGCGCGCCCCGCCCGATCCGGAGGCCCAATCCTGCGCCGCCGCTGGCGCTCAGGCCGACGCGCCTGTCGGTGACCGAGATCGAGACGCTGCAGCGCGACCCCTATGCGGTCTATGCCCGTCATGTGCTGAAACTGCGGGCGCTGGAGGCGCTGGATCAGGTTCCCGGCGCGGCCGAACGGGGCACAGTCATCCACGACGTGCTCGACGCCTATACGCGGGAAGCCTCCGCGGGTTCGGTCGCCGATCCGGCCGGCCGGCTGGTGGCGCTCGGACGAGAGCACTTTGCACCCTATTGGGACGACCCCACCGTGCGGGCGGTCTGGTGGCCGCGCTTCCTGCGAATCGCCGCCTGGTTCGCGGTGGCGGACGACGAGCGCCGGCAGAACTTCGTAACCGCCCATGCCGAGAGGTTGGGCCATCTGGAGTTCGACACCCCGGCCGGGCGGACCTTCCGCCTCACCACCAAGGCCGACCGGATCGACGTGACCGCCGACGGGCGGGCCGAGATCCTCGACTACAAGACCGGCAACCCGCCGAGTAACCCGCAAGTCCTATCGGGGCTCGCCCCGCAGCTCGCTCTTGAGGCAGCGGTGTTGAAGGCCGGTGGCTTCCCGGACATTGATGCCGATCTTGCCGTTTCCGCTCTCATCTACGCCAAACTTGGAGGGCGCGATCCTGCCGGGAAGCTAATACCCATTGATCCCAAGGACAGGACGCTCGACGAGCTCGTCGACCAGACGCTGGCCGGGCTGAAAACCCTGATCGCCGCCTACGAGGACGAGCGCCGCGGCTACCTCTCCTGGGCCATGCCGCAATATGTCGGAGGGCGGTCCAACGACTATGCCCATCTGGCGCGGGTCAAGGAATGGTCGACGGGCCAGGGAGGCGGCGAATGAGCCGCAGGATCGCCGCCCCGCCGGAGGCCGTCGCCGCCCAGCGCAAGGCCTCCGACCCCGCCCACTCCGCCTGGGTCTCGGCCAATGCCGGGTCGGGCAAGACCTATGTGCTGGCCCGCCGCGTGGTGCGGCTGATGCTGGCGGGAACACCGCCCGGCGCGATCCTCTGCCTGACCTTCACCAAGGCCGCAGCGGCGACCATGGCCAACCGCGTCTTCGAGCTTCTGGGACAATGGGCGCTGATGGATGACGCGACCCTGCGGACCACGCTGCACGACCTCGACGGCGGGCATCATGACGCGGCGGCGCTGCGCCGGGCGCGCCGCCTGTTCGCAGAGGCGCTGGAGACGCCTGGCGGGCTGAAGGTGCAGACCATTCATGCCTTCTGCGAACGGGTCCTGCACCAGTTCCCCTTCGAGGCCAATGTCGCCTCCCAGTTCTCGGTGCTGGATGAGCTGGGCCATGGCGAACTCGTCCGACGCGCCAAGCTCGAGGTGCTGCTGGAGGCGGCGGCCGCGCCCGACGGCGCCCTGGGCAAGGCCATGGCGCATCTGGCGACGGTGGCCGCCGACGAGACGGTCGATGATCTGCTCGGCGAGGCGCTGATGGCGCGTGAGGCCATCGCGACGGACATCGCGGCGCGCGGCGGGCTCGACCGCGCCATGGCGAGCCTCGGCGACACGCTCGGCCTGATGCCGGGCGAGACCGAAGCCTCTCTCATGGCGGCGGTGACGGCCGAGGCACTGATCCCGCCGTCCGAATGGCGTGGCGTGGCGGAGACGCTCGTTCATGTCTCGACGGCGAAACGCGAGCGGGATGTCGCGCAGATTCTCCGCGGCGCCGCGGCTGACCCTGCGCGTGCCGGCATGCTCTACCAGTCGATCTATTTCACGGCTGCCGGCGAACGGCGCAAGGACGTCGTCACCAAGGCCGTGAAGACGAAGGAGCCGGGCCTCGCCGCCCGGATGGAGCAGGAGCAGGACCGGCTTCTCGTGCTGCAGGCCCGCCGCAAGGCGGCGGCCTTGCGCGACGGCACGGCGGCGCTCCTGACCCTCGCACAGGCCATCTGCTCCCGCGTCGAGCGCGAGAAGGCGGCGCACGGCGCCCTCGACTTCTCCGACCTAATCGCGCGCACGCGCGACCTCTTCCGGAACGTCTCGGCCCGCTGGATTCTCTACAAGCTCGACCAGGGCATCGACCACGTGCTGGTGGACGAAGCGCAGGACACCAGTCCTGATCAGTGGGACATCGTCGAGGCGCTGGTTGACGAATTCACCTCAGGCGACGGCGCGCGCGACGTGGCGCGGACGCTCTTCGTCGTCGGCGACGAGAAGCAGTCGATCTACTCCTTCCAGGGCGCGGAGCCGCGCCAGTTCGGCACGCTGCGCAGCCGCTTCGCCGCCCGCTTCCTCAAGGCCGCGCGGCCGTTCGAGAAGGACATCCGCCTGAACTTCTCGTTCCGCTCGACGGAAGCGGTGCTCACCGCGGTGGATAGAGTCTTCGACGACATCGATGCACGGCGCGGCCTGTCCTTCGATCCCGGCCCGCTGACCCCCCATGCGGCGGCGCGGGCCGCAGCACCGGGCCTCGTCGAGCTCTGGCCGCCGATGGAGCCGGACCAAGCCGAGGACGCCTCGCCATGGACGGCGCCGGTCGATGCGCCAGGCCTCGGCGACCCGGTGGACCGGCTCGCCGGGCGCATCGCCGGCCACGTGAAGCTCTGGCTCGACAGGGGTCATCGCCTTCCGGACCGCGACCGCCCGATCCGCGCCGGCGACATCCTCGTTCTTGTACGGCGGCGCGGCGCGATCTTCGAGAGCATCATCCGCGCATTGAAGAATGCCGGCGTCCCCGTGGCCGGCGCCGACCGGCTGGTGCTCGGCGAGCATATCGCCGTCATGGATCTCCTGGCGCTCGGCGACTGCCTGCTGACGCCGGAGGACGACCTGTCGCTGGCGGCGGTGCTGAAGAGCCCATTGATCGGGGTGAGCGAGGACGAACTGCTCGAACTCGCCTCAGGGCGGACGGGATCGCTGTGGGACGCGCTGGTCGAGGACGAACACCCGGCCGCAGCCCGTCTCGCCGCCTGGCGCGAGGAGGTCCGCACCCTGTCACCCGCGGCCTTCTATTCCCGCGTGCTGTCGCGCGACCGCGGCCGCCGGGCCATGCTGGCGCGCCTCGGGTCGGAGGCGGCCGACGCCATCGACGAGTTCCTGACCATGGCGCTCGACTTCGAGACCCGCGAGATCCCGACCCTGCGCGGCTTCATCGCCCACATGCGGGCGGCCGAACTGAACGTGAAGCGCGACATGGAGCTCGGCCGCAACGAGGTGCGCGTGATGACCGTGCACGGCGCCAAGGGGCTCGAAGCCGACATCGTCTTCCTCGCCGATACGATGGGAAAGCCCGGCAGCCATCACGACCCCAAGATCTTCGCCATCGCGCCGCCCAACGCCCCGGCGGACACGCCGCCGCGCCTCGTCTGGTCGCCTTCGTCGAAGGCCGACATCGACATCGTGGCGGCCGCCCGGCAGCAGAGCCGGGAGGCGCAGGCGGAGGAATATCGCCGGCTGCTCTATGTGGCCATGACCCGCGCCGCCGACCGGCTCATCGTCTGCGGCGCACGGCCGAGGCGCCCGGATTCGGATGTCTGGTACGAGATCATCGCGCGGACCATCGGACCGGAGGCGGTGGAGGAGGAGGCGGACGACGGCGAGGGGCCGGTGAAGCGCTGGCGCAAGGGCCCGGCCGTCCGGCCGGTCTCCCATCCGGTGAGCGTCGATACGCGAGCGACGACCGCGCTGCCCGACTGGCTGACACGGCCGGCGCCCGCCGTCACGGCTCCGGCCCGGGCCCTCACGCCCTTTGCGGCCGGTGGGCATCAGGACCTGCCGGCGACGGCAACGCCGGCGTCACTGGCGCGGCGCGAAGCCGCCTTGCGACGCGGCACGATCGTTCACCGGCTGTTGCAGTCGCTGCCGGACCTGCCCCCGGACAGCCGCGCCGAGGCCGCGGCCAGGTTCCTCGCCGCGCAAAGCGACATCGACGAGGAGACCAGCGCTGGTCTCGCGACGGAGGCGCTGCGGCTGATGACGGATGCGCGCATCGCGCCGCTGTTCGGGCCGGGCGGCCGGGCCGAGGTGCCACTGGCCGGCCGGCTCGCCGGGCGACCGGTCTCGGGCCAGATCGACCGGCTGCTGATTGCCCCGGACCGCGTCATCATCGCCGACTTCAAGACCAACGTTCCGGCGCCGGACAGCGCGTCCGCCGTACCGGACGCCTATGTCGCGCAGCTGGCCATCTATCGTGCGCTCATCGCCGGCATCGTTCCGGACCGGCCGGTGGAGGCCTGGCTCGTGTGGACGGCGGTGCCGGACATCATGGCGATCGAGCCCGGTCGTCTCGATGAGATGCTGGAGGCAATGGCCCTCACGATTCGCAAAAACAAGTAGCGGTCGCGAGAGCCACCTTTATTGGAGGGTCCTCAGTTCCTACTATTTGGCCCGAATGCAGTAGAGCACCGAGGCATTCCGTGGGCGCGTCTCGGTGGATGCGAAAGCGTCAGTTCCGATGGTAGAGGAATTCTGCTTCCCGTTGTCATAGCCCCATCCTGCAGCCCCGCCCCACTTGTCACCCCAACTGTTTACGGCGGTGATCGTGTGGGTGTGGGGTCCAACCCGGTCTGACTGATAGGATCCAACGACATCCTTGGCTGTACCCGGGGCGCCCACGGGCAACCGCCGATCTCCAGATTCGGGATCGCAAAATTCATCAGTCCTTCCATGATTCCAACCGCGCAGAAAAACACCTCGCAGGTCGGGTAAGCAGAACTCGTCCTTAGTCTTGCTGCCCCAGATATTACCTATCACCTTCGCAAGCTGAGGGTAGTCTTTGACCTTGAACGTGGCACCATTGCATTCGAGCCAGTCTTTCGGAGTGTGAGGTGTCGCAAATATTCGCAATTCCCCGATGTAGCTACCATCGCGATTTGGAATTGGTTGAGCAGTCGTTTCTGGCATTGTCTGTGTCCTCCCCAATTTGGACACAGAAAGGTTTGTCCAATTTCAAAGGTTCTTTCGAGTCAGTAAGAGTCCGTTAGGGACTATACTGAAAGACTTGAACCAATATGAATTTCGCGTCACAGAGCGGCGAGCGGCGGAAGGTTCTCTTCCTTGCCGGTGAGAGCGGAGGCATGCAGGCCGCGCACGCGCTGCTCGAGGAACAGGGCGATGGCCTTGCGGTCGCCGTTCGGATCGAAGGGCACGGGATTGCCGAAGATCAGCTCGATGTCGACGGCGCCGTCCTTCAGAAGGGCCCAGGCGTGCGGCACGAGGTCGATGTCGCCGACCCAGGCGACGCGCGGCCGGTGCTGGCGGCCCGATGGCAGGCCGCTGATGCGCCGGTAGGCGAGCGCGATCGGCTGGATCCAGACCGTCTCGCCGGTGGCGCGGGCGAGACTCTCGGCGGCACCGATGAGCGCCGGCCGGAAGCGCAGCGTGCGGTTGCCGTCGGAGGACGTGCCCTCGGCGAAGAGGACGACGGGCTCGCCCTCGCGCATGCGGGCGCTCATCTCGTCGGCCGTGCGGGAGGTCGTGTGGCGCCGGTCGCGATCGACGAAGATGGAGCGCTGCAACCTTGCGAGATAGCCGAAGACCGGCCAGGCGGCGACCTCGGACTTGGCCACGAAGGAGAGCGGCGCGAAGGCGCCGAGCACCATGATGTCCATCCACGAGACGTGATTGGGCACGAACAGCGCCGGCCGGTGCCCGGTCGCCTCGCCGCGGACGGTGATCCGCGCGCCGAAGGCCCGCAGTACGACGCGATGGAAAAGCATTGGGATCGTCCGACGGGCCGATAGATTGAAGCCATGGGCAATCATCTGCGCCGGCAGCAGGACGAGGCCCGCCGCGATCAGGAGCATCAGCCAGACGATGGCGCGCGCCGTGTCGAAGATGCTCGGCCCACCGCGGCCGAACTCTGTGCCGGGCCGGTCAGGATTCTTCATCGAGCGGCACGCAATAGAGTTCGAGCCGGTGATCCACGAGACGGTAACCGAGCTTGCGGGCGATCTCGGCCTGAAGGCGCTCGATCTCCTCCGACTGGAACTCGACGACCTGCCCGGTGCGCAGGTCGATCAGGTGGTCGTGGTGCGATTCGGGGATCGTCTCGTAGCGGGCGCGGCCGTCGCCGAAGGCATGCCGCGTGATGATGCCCGAATCCTCGAACAGCTTGACCGTGCGATAGACCGTCGACAGCGAGATGTTGGCATCGACCGCATTGGCGCGCCGGTGCATTTCCTCGACGTCCGGATGGTCCGCGGCGGCCTCGATGACGCGGGCGATGACGCGGCGTTGATCGGTCATCCGCATGCCCTTGGCGATGCAGGCTTCCTCGATCGAACTGGTCCGGGTCTCCATCAGGGGCGCAGCCACCACGGTCCTCCTCTTGGCGACGGACCGATCCTATAGCTTCGCCCGGTCGCCCCGTCACCCCCGCGGGAAGGTCAGCGCAACGGGCGCCGGCGCCTCTTCATCCTCCTCGGAGTCGTAGATCAGCGCGATGGCGCGGCGACGATCGGCGATCGAGGCGTTGAGGCGATCGAGGGCCAGCATCAGGGTGGAGAACTGGCTGGAATCAAAGTCCGGGCGCTTCGACGCCTCGATCGATTCGACGAAGATGTCGTCGGCGCGCTGGGCGATGGCGTCGAGCATGTCGGGATCGTCGGTGGCCCGCGCGTTGCGAAGAAGCAGAAGCACTTCCGGCAGATAGCCGGGAGGCTTCTCGCGACGCCCGAACCCGAGGTAGCCGGCCATGCCGGCGATGGCGGAACCACCGAGCGAGAGGCCGAAGATGGCGAGATAGAGGTAGTCGCTGTATTTTTCGACGAAGGTTTTCTGCTCGCCGGTCAGATAGGCGAGGGCGCCAGGATGAACCTGCACGGACGACCCCTTCTCCGTGTCCGGAACCTCGAGGCGGTTGGCGGCCGGATGCTGGCCGGCGAGCGCTGGCCTCAGGGTGAAGAGCTGCTGGGTGAACTCGGACGTCACCGAATCGGCGACACCGCGGCGGGCGACGAGATAGTGAATGACACCAAGGGTGGGGAAGCTCTCCACCGGGCGCGGCGGGTTGGAGCCGAAGGAGCCGGCGACGATCTCCATCGATTCGAGGAAGGACACGCGGTCGGCGACGGCGGCGGCCTCCCGGACCGGAACGAAGGTCACCTTGCCGTCGGGCGTCTCGCGCACCAGACCGGCTACCGCATCGGCCACCGGCTTCGCGGCAGGCGGCCCGATGGTGACCAGCGCCTCGATCTGCTTTTTGCGGAAGGCCTCCGCGGTCTCCCACGGCAGCACTTCGACGATCCGGACGCTGCCTGGCTGGACGCCGTGCTCGCGCAGGATGGTCTGGATCAGGCGGATGTTGAAACCCACCCCCCGGCCCATCACGCCGATGGTCTTGCCCTGCAGGTCCGTCCAGCGTTCGATGGCGGCATCCGACGGCGCCGCGAGAACGACCGGGTTGCGCTGCCAGATGGCCACCGCCATGGCCGAGGCGGGGAAGGAAATGTCCGCCCGCACGATGGCGAGGTCGACCTCCTCGCGCTCCAGCCGGGCGGCGCTGTCGGAGGGCGAGTCGGAGGACACCAGCCTCAGGCGTACGCTGGAGCGCTCGCGCTGCAGCGCGAGGCGCAGGGCGTCGATCAGGCGGGCCGCTTCCGAACCCGCCGGTCCGACGGCGATCGTGACCGTGGTCGGGCGGTTGTACCAGAAGGTGGCGAGGGCCGCGCAGCCGATCAGGGCGCAGATGACGGAGAAGATCGAAAGTCGGGTGCGGGACATGGGAGCTCAGGTTCCGCAGGGATGATGGCGCTTTTGCGATGCGATTGCCATCCCGGAACGGGTGCACTCAAGGTCCGCGCGTGTCACGACCCCGTGCGGCGCCGGTGCTGGCGGCGCGGCGGGTCCTCGACGATGATCGAAGGGGTGGGTGACGACGGGCTTGACCGGGTGGCCCGCTCGATCCGGCTCCGCTCTTCCGGACTGAGCGACCGGCGCGGCCGGCGCCCCTGGACCTGAAGACGCTGACCGGTGCGCGCCGCGTCGGCCTCGCGTCCCTCGCGGCGCATGACATCGAGCGCGCGGCGCTGGTCCGCCTGCTGACGGCGCAGCGTCTCCAGGTTGCGCTCTGTCTCGCGCTGCTGGCTGCGCTGAAGGGCGTCGAAGGAGCGTCGTTCGTTCTCCTGCTGCCGCAGGGTGTCGAAATGCTGGCGGGTCGGATCGCCGAAACCGGGCGGCGCCTGTCCGGGCGCGGGCGGCGGAAAGCCCGCCTGCGCCAGGGCCGGACCGCCCATGGCCATGAGGCTCGCGGCAGCCAGAAAGCCCTTGATCCACTCTCGGCGCGTCGTCGTCATCGGGCTGCCCGGTCCTTTCAGAAGGCGGAACGCCGGGGCGTGCCCGCCGTTCCGATCAATCTGTCAGGCAATCGTGACGACGACGCGGCCGCGAATGCGGCCCTCGAGGATCGCCGCGCCGGCCTCGATCACGCCCTCCAGCGGAATCGTCGAGGTGATCCGCGCGAGAGACTGCCGGTCGAGGTCACGCGCGAGGCGCGACCAGGCCTCGAGGCGCAGCGCCTTTGGCGCCATCACCGAATCGACGCCGAGCAGCGAGACGCCGCGGAGGATGAAGGGGGCGACGGAGGTCGGCAGGTCCATGCCCTGGGCAAGGCCGCAGGCGGCGACCGCGCCGCCGTAGCGCGTCATGGACAGCACGTTGGCGAGCGTGTGCGATCCGACCGAATCGATGCCGCCGGCCCAGCGCTCCTTGCCGAGCGCCCGGGCGGGACCGGACAGCTCGGCGCGGTCGATGATCTCCGCCGCCCCGAGGCTCTTCAGGTAGTCCGCCTCCTGCGGGCGGCCAGTGGAGGCGATGACGTGGTAGCCGAGCCGGGCGAGCAGGGTGGTCGCCACCGAGCCGACACCGCCGGCCGCCCCCGTCACCACCATCGGCCCGCGATCGGGCGTGATGCCGTGGCGCTCGAGCGCCATGACGCAGAGCATGGCCGTGTAGCCGGCGGTGCCGATGGCCATGGCCTCGGCCGGCGACAGCCCCTCCGGCAGCGGCACCAGCCAGTCGCCCTTGACCCGGGACTTCTCGGCAAAGGCGCCAAGATGGGATTCGCCCGTGCCCCAGCCGTTGAGCAGCACGGCGTCGCCGGGCCTGAAGCCCGGATGGGTGGAGCTTTCCACCGTCCCGGCAAGATCGATGCCCGGAATCATCGGGAAGCGGCGCACCACCGGCGCCTTGCCGGTCAGCGCCAGCCCGTCCTTGTAGTTGAGCGTCGAATGGGAGACGCGCACGGTGACGTCGCCCTCCATCAGGTCGGCCTCGTCGAACCGCGTCAGTTCCGCCTTCGTGCCGCTGTCGCCCTTGGTGATCACCACCGCCCTGAACGTCGCCATCGCCTTGGTCTCCTCGCCGGTGCCGGACAGTCCACCGGCCGCACGCCGAGAGCAAGCCACGCCATCTCCGCCGATCGGCCGATGGGCCGCATCCGGTAACACCCGGAGGGCTCGCAGCTGCCCACCTCGGCTACCGTCGGTAGTGGAGTTGGGCCATGGCCAGAGAGACCAAGTCGGTTCCAGATCATCAGCTGCCCGGATTCGCCGAGGCGCCGCATTTCCATGGCCATCGCGAGCGGCTGCGCGGCCGCTTCCGGGAGGCCGGCGCCGACGCACTCGCTGATTACGAACTACTGGAGCTCGTCCTTTTCCGTGCGATCCCGCGTCGCGACGTCAAGCCGCTCGCCAAGGCCCTGCTGAAGCGCTTCGGCTCCTTCGCCGACGTGCTGGCGGCGCCGGAGGCGCGGCTGGCCGAGGTCGAAGGCATGACCGCGACGGTTGCCACCGAGCTCAAGCTCGTCCACGCGGCGGCCTTGCGGATGGGCCGCGCCGCGATCGCCCGACGCCCGGTCCTGTCGAGCTGGGTGGCGCTCATCGACTATTGCCGCACCGCCATGGCCTTCGCCGAGCGCGAGCGGTTCCGCGTGCTCTATCTCGACCGCAAGAATGCGCTGATCGCCGACGAACTTCAGGGCGAGGGCACGGTGGACCACACCCCCGTCTACCCGCGCGAGGTGGTGAAGCGGGCGCTGGAGCTGTCGGCAACCGCGGTGATCCTCGTCCACAACCACCCCTCCGGTGATCCGACGCCATCGCGGCCTGACATCGTGATGACGCAGCAGATCGTCGACATCGCCAAGCCGCTTGGCATCGTCGTGCACGACCACATCATCGTCGGGCGCGAGGGCCATGCGAGCTTCCGGGCCCTGAAGCTGATCAGCTAGGGCCTTGCCGCGCCCTTCCATCGGCGTCTAAGGGAGCACGATGCGTACGAGAACCTCACCGGGCCGCCTTCGGGCTGTCGCCGGGACCCTGCTGGCCCTGGGCCTGCTGCTACCCGCCCTGCCTCACGACACAATGGGGCAGGACCTGAACGCCCGTGCCGCGCAGAAGTGCGACCGCTACCGGCAAGCCTGGGAGGATGCTCTCAGGCGCCGCGGCGCAGATGGCCTCGGCCGCGATTTTCTCGACCGCCATGCGCGGTTCATGGCGGGCGGCTGCCTCGGCCCCGCGGATATCTGTCCGCGGACGGGAGCAGAAACGGACCTTGCCAATCTGATGACCGTCAGAGCGATGAATGCCGGCATGGCCAGCACGTTCCTGCCCTGGGCGTGCCGGTAGCGCCTGTTCCAGCTGCGGCGGACTATTTCACCAGCCGGACCATCGTCGAACTGGAGGTCGATCCCGACAGCGCGCTGTTGGTCGACAGGCGCCAGTCCAGGGCGTTGAAGATGATCGTGTTGGAGACGATCTGGATCCTCGAGCCGTTCACCGTCGATACCGAGTTGTAGGTGAGGTCGCGCCGGGGCAGGTAGATCAGGCCGGAAATCTCCTCGCTCACCGACGAGTTGAAGACATACTGCGCGGTGTTCGTGCTGGTGCTCGGTTCGAACATCAGAATGTTCGCATAGGTTCCGGTCGTCGGCGCGGCGAGCTTGGCGTTGATGCCGCCGTTGAAGCGAATCTCGGAGTTCGTGTCGGGGAAATAGAAGGTGACCCCCGCCCCCTCGATGATTGAGTTCGCGTTGATGATCATCCGGCCCTTGATGATGTGCAGGCCGGGCTGGAAGACGATGCGGGGAGACCCGTTGAACGTCACGTCGCACCAGACCGATCCACCTGCCATGGAGTGGTATGCACCGGAGGCCGGAGGGTCATAGACGGACTTGGTGTTGGTGCAGGCTCCCACGGCGGGCTTGGGCAGCTTGCCGGCATAGGGATCGCTCGCCGCCGCACAGCCGGTCTGGATCGGCAGGCTGTTCGAGGTGTTCTTGATGATGTTCGTGCCCTGGATGCAGAAGGTCTTCAGGTTCAGGGTGGTGCCGGCATTGAAGATCGCGGCCGGCGAGGCGGTCGAGCGGACATGGACCTCGCAGTCCGGCGCATTGATCTTCGCACCGGAATTGATCAGCAGCGCCTGGGACGTGTTGGTCGCCAGGGCGAAGATGCAGGGCAAGGCACCGCTGGATGTCGTCGTCGTGGTGCGGATCGCCGCACCCCTGGCGGTGACGGTGATCGTGCTGTGGCCGGCGATGGCGAGGAACGTCGTCTTGACCGTCGCGGTGGCCGTCCCCGAGAGCTGGGTGCCGCTCAGCTGGAAGCTGGTCGTTGCTCCGGAAACGGTCGACTGGTTGGCGAAGAACGTTGTCGCGGTCGCGATCTCGCTTCCGACGGTCCTCGCGCCGGCGAGAAGGGCTGCGTCCAGCGTTCCCTGGATCTGGGTGCGCTGCTGCTCCGACCGCGAATAGTCAACGCCCGCCCCGACGGCCGTCATCAGCGGCACAGCCGCGATCGCGAAGGTCAGCGCAATATTGCCTTCGCGGCACGCCAACAGGCGCCTGATGATCGTTCCGGCCATGGTCAATCCCCGATGCGGCCCCGATGTCAGGTGCCACGCAATGGCATTCCGTATGAATTGACGACAATTAAGCGCACCTGAATCGGACCCCCGCGGCGCAGCGCAGCCGTCGGGCATGGTGAATGATCGGTGTCGTACATTTACGGATTTTCGGGGGACCCTTTGACAAATCGGTTTTCCGGCGTCGTGTTCTTGTTTAGTTCTTGGCCAATGTCCGCCCGCGCCCGCCCCGAACTGAGCGATGCCATCCTGCTCCCCGAACGATTCGGCGCCTGGTTCGCCGGCCGCGGCTGGGTGCCGCGCGCCCATCAGCTCGAGCTCCTGAGGCTGGCGCAGCAGAACCGTTCGGCGCTGCTCGTCGCGCCGACAGGGGCCGGCAAGACGCTGGCGGGCTTCCTGCCCTCATTGATCGAGTTGACGGAACGGCTAAGGCCCGTCGGGGAGCCCGCCCCGGCCGGACGCACGCCGCCACCGCGACGGCGGGGGCTGCACACGCTCTATATTTCGCCCCTGAAGGCGCTGGCGGTGGACGTCGCCCGCAACCTCTACAAGCCGGCCGACGAGATGGGCCTCGGCCTCCGCATCGAGACGCGCACCGGCGACACGCCGACATCGCGGCGTCAGCGCCAGAGGGCAGACCCGCCCGACATCCTGCTCACCACGCCCGAGCAGCTTGCCCTTCTGCTGGCCAGCGCCGATGCGCCCTATCTCTTCGGCTCGCTCCGGCGTGTGGTGCTCGACGAGCTTCACGCGCTGGTCACGTCGAAGCGCGGCGACCTGCTGGCGCTCGGCCTCGCCCGTCTCTTCACGCTTGCGCCGAATCTCGTCACGGTCGGCCTGTCGGCGACCGTCAGGGACCCCGCGGACCTCGCGCGCTTTCTCACCCCGCAGAACCGGAGCGCCGCGCCGGCGGCCATCGTAGTGGCGGAGGCGGGGGCGAGGCCCGACATTTCCATCCTCGAAACGGCGGAACGCCTGCCCTGGGCCGGTCATTCGGCGCGCCATGCCGCGGGCGAGCTCTACCAGGCCATCCAGGCCCATCGCACGACGCTGCTCTTCGTCAACACCCGCAGTCAGGCCGAACTCCTGTTCCAGCTCCTGTGGACGATCAACGAGGAGAACCTGCCGATCGCCCTGCATCACGGATCGCTGGACGTCGCCCAGCGCCGCAAGGTCGAGGACGCCATGGCGGCGGGTCGGCTGAGGGCGGTCGTCTGCACCTCCTCGCTCGATCTCGGCATCGACTGGGGCGACGTCGATCTCGTGCTCAACATCGGCGCCCCGAAGGGCTCCAGCCGGCTGATGCAGCGCATCGGCCGGGCGAACCACCGCCTCGACGAGCCCTCGCGCGCCGTGCTCGTCCCGGCCAACCGCTTCGAGGTGCTGGAGTGCCGCGCGGCGCTGGAGGCCATCGACCGTGGGGCACAGGACACCGAGCCGCTGCGCCGGGGCGCCCTCGACGTGCTCTGCCAGCATGTCCTCGGCACCGCCTGCGCCGGCCCCTTCGATGCGGAGGCCCTGTTCGGGGAAGTGCGCTTGGCCGCGCCCTATGCGGACCTCGACGCAGCGACCTTTCAGGACGTCGTCGGCTTCGTCGCCACCGGCGGTTACGCGCTGCGGACCTACGAGCGCTTCGCCCGGATCCGGCAGGACAAGAAAGGCCTGTGGCGGGTCTCCCATCCCTCCGTCGCCCAGCGCTACCGCATGAATGTCGGCACCATCGTGGAATCGCCGATGCTCAAGGTGCGGCTGGTGCGGAGCCTGCGGCAGGCGGCCTCCGGCTATTCCGGGCCGATCGGGCGTGGCGGCCGCGTTCTCGGCGAGATCGAGGAGTATTTCATCGAGGGCCTCGTCTCCGGGGACACCTTCCTGTTTTCCGGCGAGATCCTGCGCTACGAGGCGCTGGTGGAGAACGAGGTCTATGTCTCGCGCTCGAGCGCGCGCGAGCCCAAGATTCCCGCCTATGCCGGCGGCAAGTTCCCGCTCTCCACCTTCCTCGCCGAGGGCGTGCGCCGGATGCTCTCCGAGCCTTCGGAATGGTCGAAGTTGCCGCCGCAGGTCGCGGAGTGGCTGGAGCTGCAGCGCGCCGTGTCGATCATCCCGCGCCGGGACGAGCTCCTTGTCGAGACCTTCCCGCGCGGCGAGCGTTTTCATCTCGTCGCCTATCCCTTCGAGGGGCGTCTCGCCCACCAGACGCTCGGCATGCTGCTGACGCGCCGGCTCGAGCGCCGCGGCCTGAAACCCATGGGTTTCGTCGCCAACGACTATTCGCTGTCTGTCTGGTGCCTCGACGATCTCGGCGCCGCGGTCGCGCGAGGCTCCCTGCCGCTCGCCGCCCTGTTCGACGAGGACATGCTCGGCGACGATCTCGAGGCCTGGCTGGACGAGAGCCAGCTCATGAAGCGGACCTTCCGGACCTGCGCGGTGATCGCCGGCCTGATCGAGCGACGCCACCCGGGCAAGGAGAAGTCGGGACGGCAGGTGACCATCTCGACCGACCTCATCTATGACGTGCTGCGCCGCCACGAGCCCGACCACCTGCTGCTGCGTGCTGCCCGTGCCGATGCGGCGACCGGGCTTCTCGACATTGCAAGGCTCGGGCAGATGCTGTCACGAATCCGGGGGCGAATCGTGCACAGTGCCCTCGACCGCGTCTCGCCTCTGGCGGTGCCGGTCATGCTGGAGATGGGGCGGGAACCCATCCATGGCGAGGCGGGCGACGCCCTCCTGGCCGAGGCCGAGGCCACACTCCTCGCCGAGGCGGGCCTCGGCGGGATCGATTCGGAAGAGAAATGACACGATCCGGGCAGGAGACATCCCTCACAATCGCCGGCCGCACCTTCGTGACGGATCCCTCCGGGGCGCTCTGGTGCGAAACCGAACACATGCTCGTGGTCTCGGACCTGCATCTGGAGAAGGGCTCCGCCTATGCGGCGCGCGGCGTGCCACTCCCGCCTTACGACACAGCCGAGACCCTTCTGACCCTGGCTGCGGTCGTGCGTCGTTATCAGCCGCGCACCGTCGTGGCCCTCGGCGACAGCTTTCACGATCGCCGCGGTCCGTCCCGGATGTCGCCTGAGGACGCGCGGAACCTCGCGGCACTGCAGGCCAGACGCGACTGGATCTGGATTGCCGGAAACCATGATCCGCGGTTCGAGGGCGCGGTTGCCGGCCAGTTTCTGCCCGAACTCACCGATGGCGCCATTCGATTCGTCCACGAACCGACCGCCGGAATCGTGGACGGCGAGATTGCCGGCCATCTCCATCCGAGCGCCGTCATCGCAGTTCGTGGCAACCGGCTTCGGCGCAAGGTCTTCGTTTCATGTGAAACGCGGCTGGTCATGCCGGCTTTCGGCAGCTTCACGGGCGGGCTCGACATCGACGATCCCGCGATCCGTGCGCTGTTTCCCGTCCGACCATCCGTCGTGGCCCTCGGGAGCAACCGGACCTATCGCATCGCCGCCTGAGCGCGCTCAGGCGCGGCGATAGACCCAGACCCGCGCCGGCGGGATGTTGCGCCAGATCCGCTCCGAGGGCTCGGCCGTGAAGGTGCTGGACTTCATCGGGATGGGCGAGGTGACCGAATAGGTGAACTGCACGAAGGGGGCGCCCGGCTTCATCAGGGCGAGCGCGTCGTTGAGCAGCTTCAGGCGGATCGGTTCGGGGCGCGTCATCAGCGGCAGTCCCGAGACCAGCGCGTCGGCTGGCTCCGACAGACGCCCGGACAAGGTGCGGTTCAGCGCATAGGCATCGCCATGCACCACCGTCGCCGTGGGAAAGCGCTCGCGCAGCAGGCGGCAGAAATCGACGGAATATTCGACCAGGACGAGCCGGCGGGGATCGACGCCCCGGGTGACGAGGGCGGCGGTGATGGCGCCCGTCCCCGGACCGAGCTCGATCACCGGGCCGGTTCCAGCCGGATCGACATAGCTCGCCATGCGGCGGGCCAGCACCGGTCCTGACGGCGCGACCGCGCCCATGCGCAGAGGGTTCTTGAACCAGTTCTTCAGGAACCGGGCTTCGTCGTCATGCCGCTTTTCCGGTCGCCGGAGCGCGGCTGTACGACTCATGGGTGTCTGATCGACCATTCATCGGTCCGATGAAAAGGAGCTCCCCACGAGCCCTGTCACGAAGCGGTCATTCGTATCGGCATGTTACCGGAGGGTCAAGGAGGCGTCATCGCCGGCGGCCCGGGGATGAGGTCGAACCAGATCGCCTTCTCGCCGAGCTCGCGGATGAAGGCCTGGTGGGCGAGGATCTCGGCCTCGCTCAGGCGCGGCGACAGAGGAACGGGACGCTGGCCCACTGTCTGCCGGCCTTCAGCGGAACGCCTGGCCCCGCGATTGGCCTCGGCGAGCCCGAAGGTCGCCTGCCGCCCGCCGATCAACTCGATATAGACGTCAGCGAGGAGTTCGGCGTCGAGAAGGGCGCCGTGCCGGGTGCGGCGGGAATTGTCGATGCCGAAGCGCGAACAGAGGGCGTCGAGGCTGGCCGCCGCGCCGGGAAACCGACGCCGCGCCATGCTGAGCGTATCGACGACGAGGTCGCCGGGGAACGGCGCGCGACCGACCCGCTTCAGCTCGGCATTGATGAAGCCCATGTCGAAGGAGGCATTGTGGATGACCAGCTTGGCACCGTCGATGAAACCCCAGAACTCGTCCACGAGATCGGCGAAAGGGGGCTTGTCGGACAGAAACTCGGCGGAAAGCCCGTGGACCCTGAAGGCCTCCTCCGGCATGTCGCGCTCGGGGTTGAGATAGACGTGGTAGGTCCGCCCGGTGGGGAAATGATTGACCAGCTCGATGCCGCCGATCTCGACAAGGCGATCGCCGCGGAGCGGGTCGAGACCGGTCGTTTCGGTGTCGAGAATGATCTCGCGCATTAGTGGCTCCTGCGGCTTCCGGCGAGCGCCCGGATGATGTCCGACACCTGGCGACCGGCTGATTCCAGGCCGAAACCCGATTCGATCACGAAATGAGCGCGGCGTCGCTTCTCCGCATCGGGGACCTGGCGGGCGAGAATGGCCGCGAACTTGTCGGCGTCCATGCCGGGACGCGCCAGCACGCGCGCGCGCTGGACCTCCGCCGGCGCCGAGACGACGGCGACGGCGTCCACCCGCCTCTCCCCACCAGTCTCGAGCAGCAGAGGGATGTCGAGGACGACCAGCGAACAGCCGCGCGTCCGCGCGCCGTCGCGAAACTGCCGCTCGGCCTCGCCGACGAGAGGGTGGACGATGGCCTCGAGGCGCTTCATCGCGACACCGTCTTTCAGGACGACAGCGGCCAATTTGGTCCGATCGATCTTGCCATCGACAGCGGTGCCCGGAAAGGATGCCTCGATGGGGGCGACCGCCGCACCCGCATAGAGGCGATGCACGGCCGCATCGGCATCATGAACCGGGATGCCCGCCTCGCGAAAGAAGGCTGAGGTGGTCGACTTGCCCATGCCGATCGATCCGGTGAGGCCGAGAACGAACATGTCAGTGACCCCGGACATCGGCGGCGAGCAGGTCGTGGAGCTCCGCCGTCACCTCCGGCGTCACGCCAAACCACTTCTGGAAGCCCGGCACCGCCTGGTGCAGCAGCATTCCGAGCCCCTCCGCCGTGCGATGTCCCCGCAAGGCGGCATTCGCGAGCAGCGGCGTCGTCAGGGGCACGTAAACGATGTCGGAGACGATGGCCGAGGACTTGAGGGTGTCCAGCGGCAGAACTAGAGGCGGCTGTCCGCTCATGCCGAGCGAGGTCGTGTTCACCAGAAGATCGGCGTCAGGGAGGATTGTGGCAAGATCGTCCCAGGCTGCGACGCGGAGGCGGCGGGGATTGCCGGCGGCAATGGCTTCGGCCTTGGCTTGCGATCGATTCGCCAGCGTGACGATCCCGGCGCCGCGGGACAGAAGTCCGTGAACAATGCCGCGCGCAGCGCCCCCCGCTCCCAGCACCACGGCATGGCCGACCGCGCCATCCCATCCTGGCACCTGGTCGTCAAGGTTGCGCAGGAAGCCGGTCACGTCCGAATTCATGCCGATCAGGCGACCGCCGTCGAGCCAGACCGTGTTGACGGCGCCGACGGCGACAGCGCCGGGATCGACGTCGTCCATGGCGGCGAAAGCCGCCTCCTTGTGGGGGATTGTGACGTTGCAACCCGCGAAGCCGCGGTCATCGAGCGACCGCAGGAACTCCGCCGCGCTGCCGGGTTCGACGGCTTCACGGGTATATTCGCCGTCGATCCCGTATTTTTTCAGCCAGAACCCGTGGATTAGCGGCGAGCGGACGTGATGAATGGGCCAGCCGATGCAGCACGCGCGGATCATGACGCGATCAGCCCCGCGCGGCGCAGCGCAGCGAGAAGCGGCAGCAGCGGCATACCGAGGATAGTGAAATAGTCGCCGTCGATCCGCTCGAAGAGCTGGATGCCCGCCGATTCGAACTGGTAGCAGCCGACGGAGGAGAGGATACGGTCGCCGACCCCTGCGAGATAGGCGTCGAGGAAAGCGTCCGAAAAGGCGCGCATCGTCATGTCGGCGGTTGCGACATCGGTAAACAGCGTCTCACCGGCCCGGGCAAGGGCGACACCGGAATGCAGCTGATGGGTCTGTCCCCTGAGCACTGCGAGATTGGCGCGGGCCTCGGTCAGCGAGACCGCCTTGGAAAATCGGCGCGCGCCGAGCGCCAGCGTCTGGTCGGCGCCGATGACGACGGCATGAGGATGCAGGCGGCTGACCGCGACAGCCTTGGCCTCGGCGAGGCGCCGCGCGATCTCCGCAGGCGGACAGCCCCCGGCGGTCCAGGCCTCGTCCAGCTTGCGCTCGTCGACCTCTGCCGGCACCAGACGCACGGCGAGGCCCGCGCCGTGAAGCATGGTTGCCCGCGCGGCCGATTTCGACGCCAGGACAAGATCCGTCACGCCGTTTCCTTCGCAGCCAGCATGCGGCGGTGGTCCTTGAGCAGCGAGATGATGCCGGCGGCGGTTTCCTCGATGGACCGCCGCGTCACGTCGATGATCGGCCAGTTGTTGGAGCCGAACAGGCGGCGGGACTGGGCGATCTCTTCCGTTACGGCCGCCCGGTCGACATAGCTCGACTTGTCCTGTGTGGCGTTGAGCGCGAGGATCCGGTTCTCGCGAATCTGGACGATGCGTTCGGGACTGGCATAGAGGCCGATGATGAGCGGCTTCTGCAGCGCCCAGATGGCATCGGGGAGCGGAATGCCGGGAACGAGCGGAATATTGGCCGCCTTCACGCCGCGATTGGCGAGGTAGATGGATGTCGGGGTCTTGGACGTGCGCGACACGCCCACGAGCAGAACGTCAGCCTCCTCCCAGTTCTCTGGAAGCTGGCCGTCGTCGTGCATCATCGTGTAGTTCAGCGCGTCGATCCGCTTGAAATATTCGGCGTTGAGAACGTGCTGGGCACCGACCCGCGGCGTCGACGCGGCACCGAGATAGTTCTGGAACATCGCGAGTATAGGCTCGAGGACCGAAAGGCTGGGAGACCCCAGCTCCTTGCACTTGTCGTTCAGCCTGTCGGTGAGTTCCTTGTCGACGAGCGTGTAGAGCACGATGCCCGGATTGGCCTCGATCTCGGCGAGGACCCTGTCGAGCTGCTTCTGCGAGCGGACCAGCGGATAGACGTGCTCGATGGCGGAGACGGATGCATACTGTACCGCTGCGGCGCGGCCGACGGTCATCAGGGTCTCGCCGGTGGCGTCCGACACAAGATGAAGGTGAAAATAGCTCTCGCGGCGATGCGGCATGGGCTCTGCATAAGGCCGGTCGGACATGTGGACAAGCACGGACAAGGCCACGGTCGGCGCCCGATCGCAAGGGGTTCACGGTGTAGCGTCCCCGATCTGTCCCCAGCTTGATCGTCTGGGGAGATTTCGTCCACCGCCCGGGACAGGTCATCGCGGATGAGGTCAGGTCCGTGCTGCCGACAGCAGGATGCGGTAGCGATTACAAGGCGCTAACCGTGGGGCAGCGAGCTGGAGCGGCGTCATTGCCGACGGACCCCGAAAGGTGGACAACTTGTGCATGATCCTGTCTTCGCCTAATGCCCCCCTCCAGGAATCAAAGAAGACTCTCTCTCATCAAGATTGGATGGAAGGAGAGGTGCGGGGACCAGTCGTGCACAAACCCCTTCTCGGCGTCCTCCAGGGTGCCATCGCCGCCTCTCCTCCGATCTGGATGATGCGCCAGGCGGGACGCTATCTGCCCGAGTATCGGGCGGTTCGCGAAAAGGCGGGCTCGTTCCTCGATCTCTGCTTCAATCCGGACCTGGCGACCGAGGTGACGCTGCAGCCGCTCCGGCGGTTCGGTTTCGACGGCGCCATTCTGTTCTCGGACATCCTCGTCGTGCCGCATGCGCTGGGCCAGACGGTGCGGTTCGAGACAGGCGAGGGACCAAGGCTCGATCCGCTGGTCGATGCGGGCGGTCTCGCCCGTCTTACACCCGAACTCGACGCGGCCATCGTCGGCAAGGTCTACGAGGCCGTAGCCATGATCCGTAGCCAGTTGCCTGCCACGGCGACGCTGATCGGCTTCTGCGGGGCGCCCTGGACGGTCGCGACCTACATGGTTGCCGGGCGGGGCGGCGACGACCAGGTTGCGGCGCGGCTCTTCGCCTATCGCGACCCGGATGGCTTCGCGACCCTGATCGACCGGATCGTCGACGCCTCCGTCGCCTATCTCCTCGGCCAGATCCGCGCCGGCGTGGAAGCTGTCCAGATCTTCGATACCTGGGCCGGAGTGCTACCCGAGGAGCAGTTTGCGCGTTGGAGCATCGCCCCGATCGCGCAGATCGTCAGCCGGGTCAGGAACGAGGCTCCCGGCGTGCCGGTGATCATCTTCCCCAAGGGGGCGGGACATCGTCTGTCAGCCGTCGTCGATGGCATAGGTCCAGACGCCGTGGGCCTCGACTGGACGATCGGTGCCGATTTCGTGCAGCGGGAGCTTCAGCCTCGCGTGGCGGTTCAGGGCAATATCGATCCGATTGCGCTGCTGGCCGGAGGCGATGCGCTGGACCGGGCGGTGGATCGGGCGCTGGAATCCTTCAGCGCAGGGCGCTACGTCTTCAACCTCGGCCACGGCATCCTGCCGCCGACGCCGATCGCTCATGTTGAACGCATGGTGGCGCGGGTTCGCAGCTGGAGGCAAGGCGCATGACGGGACAGCAGCGGGCGATCAGGGCCATCTCCGCGGTCGGTGTCACGCTCGTGGGCGTGATGACGCTGGGATATTTCGCCCCGGTAGCCGCTGCTGCATGGATCAAGTCGCTTCACGTCATCGCCGTCATCTCATGGATGGCCGGAATGCTCTATCTGCCGCGTCTGTTCATCTATCACTGCGCGACGACGCCGGGATCAGAAACCTCCGAGACGTTCAAGGTGATGGAGCGGCGGCTGCTGGAATACATCATCAATCCGGCGATGATCGTCAGCTGGGTGGCGGGTCTCTGGCTCGCCTGGGTGGTCTTCCGGTTCCAGGGCGGGTGGTTGCACGGCAAGCTCGCCCTCGTTCTCGCCCTCTCGGCGGTGCACGGCATGTTCAGCGCGTCCGTGCGGGCCTTTGCCGAGGATCGCAACACCCGCTCGCAGACCTATTGGCGGGTCATGAACGAGGTCCCGACCGCGATCATGGTGATCGTCGTCATCCTCGTCATCGTAAAGCCCTTCTGACGACGGGCGGCAGCTTCCGCCGGCGGGACTTGCAATCGGGCGGCTGCGGGCTTATTCGGTAACTCCCTCCTCAACGCAGACAGGGACCGGAGAGACGGCACACTCGCCAGTCCTGCCGGGAACCCGGACAAGGGTCCCGTTGGCCCTTGTCGACAGTGATCTGCGATTTCACGTCTCTCCTTGCTCAGGCCCGGACTCGTTGTCGTACCGAGCCTTCGGCCGTCCCATCATCGCGTGGTTCCGATGCAGCAGATCAAACTTCAGGACATCAAGTCGAAATCCCCGACCGAGCTGCTGGCGTTCGCCGAGGAGTTGCAGGTCGAGAACGCCTCGACGCTGCGCAAGCAGGAACTGATGTTCGCCTGCCTCAAGCAGCTGGCGTCGCAGGATATCGATATCATCGGCGAGGGCGTCGTCGAGGTCCTCCAGGATGGCTTCGGCTACCTGCGCGCGCCCGACGCGAATTATCTGGCCGGACCGGACGACATCTATGTGTCTCCGTCGCAGATCCGCCGTTTCGGCCTTCGGACGGGCGATACGGTCGAGGGCGAGATTCGCTCCCCGAAGGAGGGCGAGCGTTATTTCGCTCTGCTCAAGGTCAACCGGATCAACTTCGAGGAGCCTGAAAAGGCCCGGCACAAGGTCAATTTCGACAATCTGACGCCGCTTTACCCGAATCAGCGGTTGCGAATGGAGGTCGAGGACCCCACGAAGAAGGACTATTCGGCGCGCATCATGGACGTCGTGGTGCCGCTCGGCAAAGGCCAGCGTGCGCTCATCGTCGCGCCGCCGCGTACCGGCAAGACCGTCCTTCTGCAGAACATCGCGCAATCGATCACCCACAATCACCCCGAGTGCTACCTCATCGTTCTGCTGATCGATGAGCGGCCCGAGGAGGTCACGGACATGCAGCGATCGGTGAACGGCGAGGTCATTTCCTCGACCTTCGACGAGCCGGCGACGCGCCATGTTCAGGTGGCCGAGATGGTCATCGAGAAGGCCAAGAGGCTGGTGGAGCACGGCCGTGACGTCGTCATCCTGCTCGATTCGATCACCCGCCTCGGCCGCGCCTACAACACGGTGGTGCCGTCTTCCGGCAAGGTGCTCACCGGCGGCGTCGACGCCAATGCCCTGCAGCGGCCGAAGCGCTTCTTCGGCGCCGCGCGCAATATCGAGGAGGGCGGCTCCCTGACGATTATCGCCACCGCCCTCATCGATACCGGCAGCCGCATGGACGAGGTGATTTTCGAGGAGTTCAAGGGAACCGGCAACTCCGAGATCATTCTCGACCGCAAGGTGGCGGACAAGCGGACCTTCCCGGCGATCGACATCACCCGCTCCGGCACCCGCAAGGAAGAGCTGCTGGTCGCGCCTGACATTCTCAAGAAGATGTATGTCCTGCGCCGCATCCTCAATCCGATGGGGACGGTCGACGCCATCGAGTTCCTGCTCGACAAGCTGCGGCAGACCAAGGTGAACGGCGACTTCTTCGATTCGATGAACACCTGATTCGATTCATCGGCGAAACGAAACGCGCCTCCGCGATCGATTCGAAGGCGAAACGGCGGACATGGACTCGCGAACGATCGCCGCCATCTCCACGGCACCGGGAACCGCTGGCGTGGCCGTCATCCGTGTCAGTGGCGCGGGAGCGCGGGATGTGGCGACCGCGCTCGCGGGGCGCGTCCCATCTCCCCGTCGGGCGGCTCTCGCCCTTATCCGCGACCCGGCGACCGGAGGCTATCTGGATCGCGGGATCATCCTGTGGTTTCCGGGACCAAGGAGTTTCACGGGCGAGGATGTCCTGGAACTCCAGGTGCATGGCGGCCGGGCGGTCGTTGCCGCCGTGCTACGGGCCGTCCTGTCGGTCGAGGGTGTCCGGCTCGCGGAGGCCGGCGAGTTCACGCGCCGGGCCTTTGAGAACGGGCGGATGGACCTCGCCGAGATCGAGGGACTAGCCGATCTGCTGCTGGCCGAGACGGAGGCGCAGAGGCGGCAAGCCTTCGCGCTTTACGGCGGGCGGCTGACCGGCGAGGCGGACCGCCTCCAGCACGCCATCCTGCCGGTTCTCGCCATGGTCGAGGCCTCGATCGACTTCCCGGACGAGGGCGATGTGGCGTCAGCCACGCTTGCCGAAGCACGCAGCCGCCTGGCAGAGGTCCGGAAAGACATCCGGAACCTCGTCGAGGACGCGGCGCGGGCCGAACGGGTTCGCGACGGCGTGACGGTGGTTATTGCCGGTCCGCCCAATGCCGGCAAGTCGACGCTGCTCAATGCACTGGCGCGTCGCGATGTCGCCATCGTGTCGCCGACGCCGGGTACGACTCGCGACAGTATCGAGGTCCACCTAGACCTTGCAGGCGTGCCGGTGGTGCTGGTGGACACCGCGGGGCTGCGGGAAAGCGCCGACCCGGTCGAGCAGGAGGGCATGCGCCGCGCCGAGGCGCGGATTGCTTCAGCCGATCTCACGCTCTGGCTGTCGCGGGAGCAGGACGAGGTCCCGGCCGGTATCGGCGGGCCCACGGCCGCAGCGGATATGGGGACATGGCGGATCCAGACCCAGATCGATCGCGGTCGTCCGGCGGATGAGCGAGCGCGCCACCGCCTGTCGGCTGTGAGCGGGGAAGGGATGGCGGCCTTCCTTGCGGATCTCGCAGCGTATGCCGCGGATCGAATTGGCGGGGAACCGGCCCTGGTCGTACATGAGAGGCACCGGACCATCTTCGCTGAGGCCCTGTCCGCGCTGGAGGGCGCACTCGGGATGCCGCATTGGGAGGCGTCTGCGGAACTGGTGGCGGAATGCCTACGGGCCGCGGTGGCATCGCTCGGTCGGAGCCGCGGGCGGATCGGGTCCGAGGCCATGCTCGATCAACTGTTCTCGACCTTCTGCATCGGAAAGTAGGGCCGGTGTTTCACGTGAAACAGTCGATTCGGCGGTGGAACGACCGCGACCCAACGACCTCGATTGCCCTCGTCGGCGTCGGACGATACAGACGGGGGCAGAGGTGAGCATCGCCATGGGCCGCAGCGTATTTGACGTCATCGTAGTCGGAGGGGGTCACGCGGGCTGCGAGGCTGCGGCCGCTGCCGCACGTCTTGGCGCGCACTCGGCGCTGGTGACGCAACGCATTGAGACGATCGGCGCCATGTCCTGCAATCCGGCGATCGGTGGCCTCGGAAAGGGGCATCTGGTCCGGGAGATCGATGCACTCGACGGATTGATGGGCCGCGTGGCCGATGCCGCCGGCATCCAGTTTCGCGTGCTGAACCGGCGCAAGGGGCCGGCGGTGCGCGGACCCCGGACGCAGGCGGATCGCAAGCTCTATGCGGCGGCCATGCAGGCTGCACTCGCGGCCCAGCCGGGTCTCGACATCGTCATAGGCGAAGTGGTGGAACTCCTCGGGGATGCGATGGCCGTCAGCGGTGTCCGGCTCGCCGATGGTCGCGACCTTCAGGCAGGCGCTGTCGTCCTGACCACGGGCACGTTCCTGAGAGGGGTCATCCATCTTGGGGAGAAGCAGTGGGCGGCGGGGCGGATCGACGATGAGGCCAGCATTCGCCTGGCAGAGAGCCTGGCGCGGTACGGTTTCGGTCTCGGCCGGCTCAAGACCGGAACGCCGGCGCGTCTGGACGGAACCACGATCGACTGGTCGTCCATCGAGCGTCAGGAGGCCGATTCGGATCCGGAACCATTCTCGACGCTGACCGACGCGATCACCAACCCGCAGGTCACCTGCGGCATTACCCGGACGACGGCGGCGACACACGATATCGTCCGCGCCAATCTCGGCCGCTCGGCCATGTATGGGGGGCGGATCGAGGGGGTGGGGCCGCGCTACTGCCCCTCCATCGAGGACAAGATCGTCCGCTTCGGCGACCGAGATGGGCACCAGGTCTTTCTGGAGCCGGAGGGGCTGGATGACCCCACGGTCTATCCAAACGGGCTCTCGACCTCCTTGCCTGAGGACGTGCAGACGGACTTCCTGCGCTCGATTCCGGGTCTCGAGCGGGTGGCGGTCCGACGCTTCGGCTATGCGATCGAGTACGACCACGTCGATCCACGGGAACTGGAGCCGACGCTGGAGACGCGCCGCGCCGGGCGTCTGTTCCTGGCGGGGCAGATCAACGGGACCACAGGCTATGAGGAGGCCGCGGCCCAGGGCCTGCTGGCGGGGCTCAACGCCGCCCTGCGCGCTTCGGGGCGTGCGGGAATCACGATTGGTCGCCATGAGGGCTACACGGGCGTCATGATCGATGACCTCACGTCCCGGGGTATTACCGAGCCCTACCGCATGTTCACCTCGCGGGCGGAGTTTCGCTTGGCCTTGCGGGCCGACAACGCTGACCAGCGCCTGACCCCGATGGGCCTCGCGCTCGGCTGTATCGGCGCCGAGAGGTCGATTCGGTTCCGTCACAAGATGGCGGCGCTCCAGGCGGTTCGTGCCCGGCTCGATGGCTTGCGTATCACCCCGAATCAGGGGGCGGCGGCCGGTCTGGCGTTGAACCAGGATGGTGTGCGCCGATCGGCCTTCGAGCTTCTCTCCCGCCCGGACATCGACTGGGCAGCTCTGTGCCGGGTCTGGCCGGAACTCGGGGATGTGCCGGACCTGGTGGCCGCGCAGGTCGAGACCGATGCTCACTACGCTGTCTATCTGGATCGCCAGTCTGCGGACATTGCAGCCCAGCAGCGCGACGAGGGTCTGGCCATACCGGAGGATCTGGACATCGCGGTCATACCCGGCCTGTCGAACGAGATTCGCGCGAAACTGATGGCCTTCCGGCCGCGGACCCTCGGTCAGGCGTCGCGGATGGATGGCATGACGCCGGCCGCCCTCACCCTGCTTGCCGTCTGGGTGCGCCGCGCCGGCGCGCGTTCGGCCGCCTGATGAGCGTTGAGCGGGCCCTGATGGCGGCGAAGCGCGCCGGAGTCGCTGTTTCACGTGAAACAGCCGAGCGGCTGGCGCTCCATGTGGCTTTGCTGCAGCGCTGGAATCCCGTGAAGAATCTGGTGTCGCCCCATACGCTCGGCGAGGTCTGGGAGCGGCATGTCACGGACAGCCTCCAGCTCGTGCGGATCGCGCCTGAGGCCAAGGTCTGGGTCGATATGGGGTCCGGCGGCGGGCTTCCGGCTCTCGTGATCGCGGCCTGTCTCGCCGATGTTCCGGGGGCGCAGGTTCATTGCATCGAGAGCAAGCTCGGCAAGTCCGCCTTCCTCCAGGAGGCCGCCCGGCAGATGCGCGTTCCCGCCAGGGTCTGGGCGCGCCGGATCGAGGATGTGGTGGGGCATGATCTGGTGAGCGCCGACATCGTCACCGCCCGCGCTCTCGCGCCGATGAAGGATCTGCTCCGCCTCGCCAATCCCCTGTTGAAAAGTGGAGCGGTCGGGATCTTTCCAAAGGGGCAAGATGTAGCGTCTGAATTGACTGACGCCGCTATATATTGGAAGTTCAATCCCAGATCGGTGCCGAGTGTCACCGACCCCAGGGGCCGGATCATTGTGGTCCAGGGGGTCGAGCGCCGCGCCGGCTGACCCTCATGCGATGGACGTGGTCATGACGCTGCTCTCTTCTTCAACCCCGATGACGGGTCCGCGCGTCCTGGCTCTCGCCAACCAGAAGGGCGGCGTCGGCAAGACTACGACGGCCATCAATCTTGGCACGGCGCTGGCGGCGATCGGAGAGAAGGTTCTCATTCTGGACCTCGATCCGCAGGGCAATGCCTCCACCGGGCTCGGAATTGACCGTCGTTCAAGGCAGAGGTCGACCTACAGTGTGTTGGTCGGTGACCATTCCTTGACCGAAACGATTCAGGAGACGTCGGTTCCGCGCCTGTCCATCTCGCCGTCGACCATGGATCTCTCCGGCGTCGAGCTCGAGATCGCCGCGGAGCGCGACCGGGCCTACCGCCTGCGCCGCGCCGTCGAGACTCTCGGCAGCGCGTTCTCCTATGTCCTGATCGACTGTCCGCCTTCCCTAAACCTGCTGACGATCAACGCCATGACGGCCGCAGATGCCATTCTGGTGCCACTGCAGTGCGAATTCTTCGCGCTTGAGGGCCTGTCGCAGCTCATCAAGACCGTCGAGCAGGTCAAGACGACGCTCAATCCCGGCCTCACGATCCATGGCATCGTCCTCACCATGTATGATGCACGAAACAATCTGTCGGCCCAGGTGGTCGACGATGTGCGCCAGTTCATGGGCGACAAGGTCTACCAGACCATCATCCCCCGTAATGTCCGGGTGTCCGAGGCGCCGAGCTACGGCAAGCCGGTGCTGCTCTACGACCTGAAATGCGTCGGCAGCCAGGCCTATCTGCGGCTGGCCTCCGAGATCATCCAGCGCGAGCGCGTCCTGCGGGCGGCCTGACGATGGATTCGATTCGCCCCCGTTCTGAGTCATCCGCCGACGTCGTTACGCTGGCGTCCCGAAGGAGAGTTGACATGGTGGAAGATGCGGGCCGTTCGCGTCTCGGCCGCGGTCTGGCCGCGCTGATCGGTGATGTCGGCGAGGAGAGCGCGGCGATCGAGCGCGTGCGCTCCACCCGCAAAGTGCCAATCGAGTTCCTGCGCGCCAACCCGCGCAATCCGCGACGCATCTTCCGCGAGGAAGACCTGCAGGAACTGGCCGATTCCATCCGCGAGCGCGGCATCATTCAGCCCATCGTGGTGCGCGCCGTGGCCGGCGCCGTCGATGCCTACGAGATCGTCGCGGGCGAGCGGCGCTGGCGGGCCGCGCAGCGTGCCGAGCTGCATGAGGTTCCGATCCATCTCGTCGAGGTGGGCGACCGGGAGGCGCTCGAACTCGCCATCATCGAGAACGTCCAGCGCGCCGATCTCAATCCGCTGGAGGAGGCGCTCGGCTACAACGAGCTGATCGAGCAGTTCGGCTATAGCCAGACCGATCTCGCCAAGATCATCGGCAAGAGCCGCAGCCATGTCGCCAACACGCTGCGCCTGATGAAGCTGCCGGAGAACGTCCAGGGCATGCTGCGCGAGGGCCAGTTGACAGCCGGCCATGCCCGCGCCCTGCTGGCGGCCGACGACCCGGATCGGCTGGCTTCGCAGATCATCGACCAGGGGCTCAATGTCCGCCAGGTGGAAGCGCTGACCCAGGAGCAGTCGGAGAAGGCCGGCCGTGCGCCGAAGCAGCGCGAGCGGGTCGAGAAAGACGCCGATACCCGGGCGTTGGAGAAGACGCTGTCCGATGCCCTCGGCATGACCGTGACCGTCGACCATCGCGGCGCCGGGGGCGAGCTGCGCATCCGCTATCGCTCGCTGGAGCAGCTCGAGGACCTGTGCCAGCGGCTGCGTGGCTGATTCGGCTCAGCCCCGCGCCCCCTGCCGGACGGCGGTGGCGATCGACATGATGATGCGGCTGGCGATGGCCGGCGCGAGCGCGGACTTGGCGCGCGTTTCATAGGTCGCCTCGGCGAGGCGGACGATGGTCCGCTGCAGGCGTTCGGTGGTCCAGAGCCCAAGCTGCCGTTCGACGGCGGCCTTCCTGCGAAAAAAGACCGGCGGATCGAAGCGCTCCACAACCGAGCGCGCGGGCGTGCCCGTCTCGACGGAAAGCCGCGCCTTGTGCAGGCCGAGGAAATGGCGGTTCATGGCCGACATGATCTGCGGGACGGCAAGCCCGCCAGCCTCGGCGCGCAAGAGAAGCCTGTCGAGCACGTCCGGGCGGCCACCCGCGGCGGCATCGACGATCTCGTCGACGCCGAGATCGAGGCTGTCGCCCGCCACGGCCTCGACATCGGCAGCGGTGATCGCCGTCTGGCCGTGACAATAGAGGCAGACCTTGCGGATCTCGGCGCGCGAGGCGGCGCGGTCGCCGCCCAGAAGCTGCGCCAGAAGGGTGAGCGCCGCAGGCTCGACCTGAAGCCCCGCCTGGCGCGCCTCCTCGCCGATGAGGCGCTTCACGTCGGCCTCGCCGTCGGCATAGCAGGGAATGACGGCGGCAGCGCCGGACCGCTCGGCATCGGTGCGCAGTGGCGCTGTCTTCTTCAGGTCCCCGGCCTCGATCACGATTGTCGCGGCTTCGGGGGGGGCGGCCAGAAGCGGCAGGATCGCGGCTGCGATCGGCTTCTCGCCCGCGCGGATCCAGATCAGCCGCCGGCCGCCGAACATCGGCATGGTGCGGGCCTCGTCGACGAGCCGGGCGGGGTCGCCGGCCAGCACATCGCCGTCGAGGCGGGTCACGGTGAAGGGGTCGTTGAGGTCGGGCGCGATGCGCGATGCCACCGCCCTGCCGCGCTCGGAGACGAGGCCGGCATCGGGGCCGTAGATCAGGACGATCGGCCGCCTCTCATCAGGCGCCGCCAGAAACCTGTCGATTTCGGCACCCTTCAGGATGGTCACGCCGTCATCTCGGCTGCGTGGCGTACCAGCCTGCCACCTGCGTGACGATCGATTCGGCAAGGCTCTTGGCGGCGCGCTCCTGCGCCTCGATCACGGCGCGGTCGGAGGCGAGGCGCTGCGCGGTCCGGTCGAAGGAGGCGGTGGCGAAGGCCGTGCCGCGATGGATGACTCGCGGGTCGCCGACGGCGGTGATCGTGTAGTTGCCGACGAGGTTGACGGCCTGGGCGGAGGGGCGGCCGGCGGCGGTGTTGAGGGCCAGCGGCACGCTGTCGATGGACAGGTTGATGCGCAGGACATGGCTTGGATTGGCCGCGCGCCCACCGCCGCCCTGGGTCAGGTAGATCAGCTCGTTGCGCAACACGACTCCGTTGCGGCCGGGAATCTCGGGGATGTCCAGGTCGCGCAGCGCTGCTTGAGCGTTGCGCCCGCCCGCCACGACGGTCGGGTCGCCATAGAGCGGCGCGAAGCAACCGGCGAGCGCCGCCGACGCCGCGAACAGCGCGACGAAGCGGATCATGCGGACAAGCGAGGTGTCAGCCCACGACATTCACGATCCTCTGCGGAACGACGATGATCTTCTTCACCGGCCGGCCCTCCAGCGCCTTGCTGACGGCGTCGAGAGCGATCACGGCTGCCTCGACATCCTTTTGGGCCGCGTCGCGCGCGATCGTCAAGTCCGCGCGCTTCTTGCCGTTGACCTGGACGGGCAGGGTGACAGTGTCTTCGACGAGGATCGCCTGGTCGACGGCGGGCCAGGATTCCTCGGCGACGAGCCCCTTGTGGCCGAGTTCCGCCCAGCATTCCTCAGCGAGGTGCGGCATCATCGGGGCGACAAGGCGCACGAGAATGCTGCCGGCCTCGGCGAGCGCGGTCGCCACGTCGGGGGATGCCACGCCGCCGCGAAGGCCGTCGAGCGTCTTCGCCAGCGCATTGGCGAGCGTGTAGATGTGCGCGACGCAGCGGTTGAAAGCGAGGCGCTCGACATCGGACTCCACGGCCGCGAGGGCCTGGTGGGCGGCCCGGCGCACAACGGTCGCCTCGTCACCGAAGGTCGCGGAGGCTGCGGCGCCCTGCGACACGGCGGCGATCTCTCCGACGATCCGCCAGAGGCGCTGGACGAAGCGGCTGGCGCCCTCGACGCCGGCCTCGGTCCAGATGACGTCGCGCTCGGGGGGAGAATCCGACAGCATGAACCAGCGGGCGGTGTCGGCGCCGTAGGACGCGATGATGTCGTCGGGGTCGACGACGTTCTTCTTCGACTTCGACATCTTCTCGATGGAGCCGATCTCGACAGGCGCGTTCGAGCCCTTCAGCACGGCGCGGCGCTGGTCGCCCTCGCCGGCGATCGTCACCTCGGCCGGCGTCACATAGGTCCCGTCGGGGCCGCGATAGGTCTCGTGGACCACCATGCCTTGCGTGAACAGGCCGCGGAACGGCTCGTCAAGGCCGGCATGGCCGGTCGCCTTCATGGCGCGGGTGAAGAAGCGCGAATAGAGCAGGTGCAGGATCGCATGCTCGATGCCGCCGATATACTGGTCGACCGGCAGCCAGGCATCGACCACTGCCGGGTCGGTCGGCGTGTCGGTGCGCCAGGGATCGGTGAAGCGGGCGAAATACCAGGACGAATCGACGAAAGTGTCCATCGTATCCGTCTCGCGGCGAGCCGGCTTGCCGCAGGACGGGCAGGCGACGTGCTTCCAGGTCGGATGGCGGTCGAGCGGGTTGCCGGGCTTGGAGAAGTCGGCATCGTCGGGCAGCAGGATCGGCAGCTGGGAATCGGGCACCGGCACCGCGCCGCAATCGTCGCAGTGGATGACGGGGATCGGGCAGCCCCAGTAGCGCTGGCGCGAGATCAGCCAGTCGCGCAGGCGGAAATTCACCTTGCGGGTGGCGACGGGCTTGCCGGCGAGCTCGGTCTTTTCCAGACGCGTGGCGACCTCGGCGAAGGCGGCCTCGGTGGTCAGGCCGTTCAGGAAGCGCGAGTTGATCATCACGCCGTCGCCGTCATAGGCGGTGTCGGTGACGGCGAAATCGTCGCCGGCATCGACCGGCTTCACCACGGTTTCGAACTTCAGGCCATATGTGTTGGCGAATTCGATGTCGCGCTGGTCGCCCGAGGGGCAGCCGAAGATGGCGCCCGTGCCGTAGTCCATGAGAATGAAGTTGGCGACATAGACCGGCACCTCCCAGGAGGGATCGAAGGGGTGGATCGCCTTGATGCCGGTGTCGAAGCCGAGTTTCTCCGCCGTTTCGAGCGCGGCCACCGAAGTCCCCATGCGGCGGCATTCGTCGGAGAAGGCGGCCAGCGCGGGGTTCGTCTCGGCGGCGGCGCGCGCCAGCGGATGGTCAGGGGCGATCGCCATGAAGGCGGCGCCGAACAGCGTGTCGGGACGCGTCGTGTAGATCTCGAGCTCGGAATGGCCGGCCGGCGCGGTGCCGTCCTTGAGGGTCCAGCGGACCATCAGGCCCTCGGAGCGGCCGATCCAGTTCTTCTGCATCAGCCGGACCTTGTCCGGCCAGCGGTCGAGGCCGTCGAGCGCGGTCAGGAGGTCATCGGAATAGTCGGTGATCTTGAAGAACCACTGGGTCAGGTCGCGCTGCTCGACCAGCGCGCCCGAGCGCCAGCCGCGGCCGTCAATGACCTGTTCGTTGGCGAGCACGGTCTGGTCGACGGGATCCCAGTTGACCTTGGCCGAGCGGCGCTCGACGAGGCCCGCGCGCATGAAATCGGCGAAGAGCTTCTGCTGGTGGCGATAGTAGCAGGGGTCGCAGGTGGCGAGCTCGCGCGACCAGTCGAGCGACAGGCCCATGCTTTTCAGCTGCGCCTTCATGGTGGCGATATTGGCGTAGGTCCATTCCTTCGGGTGGACCTTTGAGGCCATCGCGGCGTTCTCCGCCGGCAGGCCGAAGGCGTCCCAGCCCATGGGGTGCAGCACGTTGAAGCCGCGGGCGCGCTTGTAGCGGGCCACCACGTCGCCCATCGTGTAGTTGCGCACATGGCCCATGTGGATGCGCCCAGACGGATAGGGGAACATCTCGAGCACGTAATATTTCGGCCGCGGATCGTCGTTCTTCGTCTCGAAGATGGCCTTCTCGTCCCAGACCGCGCGCCATTTCGGCTCGGCGGTACGGGCATTGTAGCGTTCGGTCGACATGATGGGCGGCAGGTCCGGAAAGTCTGGGCAAAAGCGAGCGCGGACAACACACGAAAGGGCCCGGCCGGTCAAGGATTTGGCGCATGCGGGCTACCATCTGGCCCCGTTCAGCGGCCCGTGCTAGCCCGGAGGCCCCGCCGTGGAGCCCGAACCATGTCCGATGCCGTGTCCCGTCTCGCCGAAGTGAAGGCTGCTATTGCCGCCGCGACCTCCGAGGCCAAGCGACCGGAGGCGTCGGTGACGCTGGTGGCCGTGTCGAAGACCTTGCCGGCCGAGGCCATCGAACCGGTTCTGGCGGCCGGCGAGCGCGTCTTCGGCGAGAACTATGTGCAGGACGCCAAATCCAAGTGGCCGGAGCTGCGCCAGCGCTATCCCGACGTTCAGGTCCACATGATCGGGCCGCTGCAGTCGAACAAGGCGAAGGAGGCCATCGCCCTCTTCGATGTCATCGAGACGCTGGACCGCTCGTCCCTCGCCCGCGAGCTGCAGAAAGAAATCCAGAAGGCCGGCGGGACCCGCTGTCCGCGCTTCCTCGTGCAGGTGAATACCGGCGCCGAGCCGCAGAAGGGCGGCGTGTCGCCGGAGGAAGCCGACGCCTTCATCCGCACCTGCCGGGAGACCTACGGCCTCGAGGTCGAGGGCGTCATGTGCATTCCCCCCGCGGACGAGCCGCCGGCGCCGCATTTTGCTTTGCTCACCACCATCGCCCGCCGCAATGGCCTGAAGACCATCTCCATGGGCATGAGCGCCGACTTCCCGACCGCCATCGCCATGGGTGCGACCCATGTCAGGGTGGGCAGCGCCATCTTCGGCGCGCGCGGCTGACGACCGCTCCGGTCAGTCCTTGCCGCGATTGACATAGGTGGCGTTGCCAAGGCCGGTGCCGATGGTGACGACCCCCCACGCGGCGACGTCCTGCATGTCGGGGACCTCGCTGAGGCCCTGGACCACCGCGTCATTGTGCATGACGACGAGGGTTTCGTGTCCGCCGATCTCGGGAATCGCCTTGGTCAGGGCGGCGGGCAGGTTGAAGTGCTCGCTCTCCCAGTTGCCGCCGGGGAGGTTCTGACCGCCGCGATCGATCGACCCGTCGACCTTGATCAGCCCCGGACAGCCGATGCCGATCACCGGGGCGAGCGTCAGCCCGTCCTTCGCGGCCTTCGCGATCAGGTCGTCGAGCATCCCCGCCAGCCGCTCGATGGCCGCAGTCCGCGCCGGACTGTCGTCGGCATGGCGCCACAGGTCCGATTTCCAGACCTCGGCTTTCGACAGGTCGGCGGCCTTCTTCAGGTTCAGCGCCACGACGCCGGCGCGCATGTTGGTGCCGCCGATATCGATGGCGAGGATGCCGTCATGGCCGGCGAGCATCCAGGCGGGCATGAGATGGGCGGCGCCGATCAGGCCGGCCTCGTCCGGGTGATGGCGGATCGGACGCATGTCCACGGTGAGCCCGTCGGCCTTCAGGAGGATGCCGGTGCGTGCGATGGCGAGTTCGCCGATGCGGCTGTTGCGGAAGCCGCCCCCGACGGCGACCCGCTCCACATTCTCCCATCCCTTCGTCCGGCGAAACCGCCGGATTACCGCCGCAAGCTCCTGGGCGAAGTCCTCGATGGCGCCATGGACGAGGGCGGCCGCTTCAGGGTCCTCACCCTGCAGCGCCTTGTCGAGCTGCTTCTTGCTGAGATCGGCCGTCTCCACGTCGCCGAAGGGGTCGGTATCGAGCCGGCCGAGACGCTCGCGCCAGTCGTCGAGCTTTTCTGTGAAGGCGCGCTTGCTGGCGCGGTCACCCACAAAGCCCTCCTTGTCGCGCAGTTCGAGGTTGTAGCCCGATACCGTAACGGAGGGCAGTTCCACCGCGCCATGGCCGGCGATCGGTTCCCGGCCGCCAGATCGTGCCACCTTCTTTGCGGTTGTCTTGCCCATCTGCGCCACCGAGTATGAAATCAACTGCCACCAACGCGCAGCGGGACCTGGCGTTCCGTGGCTCGTCGACCACCGAAGCGGAGGAAAAAATGTCCGGGAGGACCGGAACCGGATCGCCGATCAGGCGTTTGCAACCCATGGGGTCAGTTCGAGGGGCCGGTATCGTCGTGGAAAATTCGATCGCTGCGGGCTGCCGCCTGGTTGGCTCCGCGGCTGCCGGACGCAGGCGCCGATCATGCTCCTGAATCCCCGCCCGCACCCGGAGGTGGGCGATCTGACGTCCCGGATCATCGCCAATCCCGACCGCTACGCCCTTTTCTCGGATTTCGACGGAACGCTGGCGGAGATCGCCGAACAGCCAGAAAAGGTCGTCGTTCCGGCCGACCTCGCGCCCGCCATGGCCGCGGTCAGGCTGATGCTTGGCGGCGCCTTCGCCATCATCACCGGAAGACCCCTCAACCAGGTCGCCGGTTACGTGGGGTCGGCGGGGCTGGAGGCGTCCGGCCTCCATGGCCTCGAATTCTCCTTTGCGGCGGGGAGCGCCGGTTCCCGTGTGCTGCCCGAGGCGCCTCAGGACCTGGTCGGCGAGGTCGTGCGGATCGTGGCCCCCGAGCCCGGCTTCAGGCTTGAGCACAAGGGCGCGATCCTCGCCGTCCACTACCGGCAGGTGCCGGCCGCCGGCGGTTGGCTGCGCGCCGCGCTGGAGGACGTGATCGTGCGGCTCAGGCTGGATCACCACATCAAGGACGGGCGCGCGGTGATCGAGATCATCCCTTACGGCACGTCCAAGGGCACCGCGCTCGTCGAGTTCATGCGGCGCGCCCCCTATGCCGGTCGCGTGCCGATCATGATCGGCGACGACCGCGCAGACGAGGACGCCTTCGCCGTCGCCGTTGCGTCCGGCGGGCTCGGGCTGCGCGTCGCCGGGGAACATTTCAGGGCGGGCGACGAGCCGTTCCGCCATGCCGGAGAGGTGCGCGCCTTCATTGCCGCCCTCGCCGCCGCGACGGAGCAGTGAGATGACGGCAGATTCGATGGGCGCAACCCGCCCCCCACGCCAGGCGCCGCCTCCGATGGCGGTGATCGGCAACAGCACGATCGCCGCGCTGATCGACGAGAAGGCCCGGATCCTCTGGGGCTGCTGGCCGCGCATCGACGGGGACCCGCTGTTCTCGGCGCTGGTGGGCGGCCCCGATCCGCAGCGCGGATTCCTGTCGGTCGAACTCGACGGTATGGTCTCCTCGAGCCAGTCCTACGAGCGCAATACCGCGATCCTGGTGACGGTGATGACATCCAGCGACGGATCGGCCGTGCGCATCACCGATCTGGCACCGCGTTTCAAACAGTATGACCGGGTCTTCCGGCCGCCCATGCTGATGCGGCGCATCGAGCCGATCGCCGGCAATCCGCGCGTCCGCGTCAGGATGCGGCCGACCATGGCCTATGGTCGGTATGACGGCCGTGCCATACCCGGCTCGAACCACATCCGCTACGTGTCCGATGCGGGCGCGGTACGGCTGACCTCGGACATACCGGTGGCCTACCTGTCGTCGGAGGCGCAGTTCGTCCTGACCCGGCCGATGACCCTCATCGTCCATGCCGACGAGACCTTTCCGAACTCCATCGAGGATGTCTGGTTCGCTTTCCTCCGGTCGACCCGCCAGTACTGGCTGGACTGGGTGCGCTATCTGTCCGTGCCCTACGAATGGCAGGAGGCGGTCATCCGCGCCGCCATCACCCTGAAGCTCTGCTCCTGCGAGGAGACCGGCGCCATCGTCGCGGCACTCACCACCTCCATCCCCGAGGCGCCCGGCACGGGCCGCAACTGGGACTATCGCTTCTGCTGGTTGCGCGACGCCTATTTCACCGTCCATGCGCTGAACAAGCTCGGTGCGACGCTGACCATGGAGTCCTTTCTCGACTACATGCGCTCGGTCATCGCGACGGAGAAGGGTCCGAACCTCAAGCCGGTCTATGCCATCGTGCCGGAGCACTCGCTCGAGGAATGGATCAGCGAATCCCTGACGGGTTTCAATGGCGACGGGCCGGTCCGCATCGGCAATGCCGCCGCCAACCAGGTCCAGCACGACGTGACCGGCAGCATGATCCTCGCGGCATCGCAGATGTTCCATGATCACCGCCTGCCGAAGCTCGGCGACGCGGTGCTGTTCCACGAACTGGAGGCGCTTGGGGAGCGGGCGGCCGCGTCGGCCTTCGAGCCGGATGCCGGAATCTGGGAATATCGCGGCCGACAGTCGATCCATACCCATTCGGCGGCGATGTGCTTCGCTGCCTGCGACCGGCTGGCGAAGATCGCCGAGCGGCTGGAGCTGCGGGTGCGGCAGGATTACTGGCGGGCCCATGCCGAGCGGATCCGCGCGGCCATCCTCGAGCGGGCCTGGAACGAACAGGAGGGCTTCTTCGCCGCCAGTTTCGACGGCAGCGGCGCGGATGCCTCGACGCTGCTGCTGCATGAACTCGGCGTGGTCGAGGCCAGTGACCCCCGCTTCATCCGCACCGTCGACGTGCTGCAGAAGCGGCTCACACGGCAAGGCTTCCTGCTCCGCTATGACGACCGGGACGATTTCGGCATGCCCGAGACGTCCTTCAACATCTGCACCTTCTGGCTCGCCGATGCGCTTTTCGCCATCGGGCGGGTGGAGGAGGCACGGGCGATCTTCGAGGCCCTGCTGGCCCGCCGCAACCATGTCGGCCTTCTCTCGGAGGACATCGATCCGGCGACCGGCGACCTGTGGGGCAATTTCCCGCAGACCTATTCGATGGTCGGCATCATCGTCACGGCCATGCGGCTGTCGCGTGACTGGGTCCACTAGGCGTTTCCGGCGGTCGCGGGCCGCAATTTTCCTTGGCATCCGAACCAACCCGGCCTGCCGGGCGTTCGGTCAACAGATGAAGGGGGTAAGGCGGGTTGCCGGAGCGGCGGCCCGGCACCCGGACGGGACCCGATGAAGCAGTTCACCCGAGGCGTAATGGTCATGGCCCTGGCGGTCGTGTCCCTGGTCGGTCTTCTCGCCGCGCTCGTGCCGCTGTCGAATTCGCTCATCGAGCAATGGGCGCGCCGCGACGTGGAGCTGCGCTCGGCGCTGGTCTTCAATTCGATCAGGGATCGCGTCGCGCGCGAACTCGTCGGCCAGACGGAGGCGCTGGGACCGTTCTTCGAGAGGCTGACCGCCGACGAGCGCATCATGGCGCTCGGCCTCTGCGACGAGGCAGGCCGGATCACGGTGGCGACGCACCGCATGCCCGCCGCGATCGATTGCCGGGCACGGCCGCGTCCCGATGGCGCCGAGGCCTCCGGCGCCTTCCGCTTCATGCAGACCCGCATCGATGGAGCGCGCGTCCTGATCGGTGTGTTTCCGCTGACAGCCGGCGGGCAGACGGCAAGCCTCGTCGTTCTCCACGAACTCGGCTTCGTCGCCGACCGCATCGTCGAGGCGCGCTGGTATCTGGTGATCGTCGGCCTGTCGCTGCTGCTGCTCGTCGGTGCTGTCGCCTCGCTCGCCATCGGGCTGCTGCAACGCCGCTACATGCGCGCCGTCCTCTCGAGCATCCAGGATCTGAAGACGGGCAATCCCGCGCGCACGCGGGGCGTCATGGACCCGGCGGTGCGGGAGGAGAGCCGGGAGATCCGTGGCCTGCTGCGCGATTTCCGCGAGAAGATCCGCCAGGAGGACGGCACCCCCGTCGAATGGTCGCCGTCGACGCTGCAGGACCTGCTGGAAAAGGAACTTCCCGACGCCGAGGTCTTCGTCGTCTCCAATCGCGAGCCCTATATCCACAATCACGATGGCGACCGCATCGTCGTCCAGCGCCCCGCCAGTGGCCTCGTCTCGGCGCTGGAGCCGGTCATGCGCGCCTGCGGCGGCGTCTGGGTGGCGCATGGCTCGGGCTCAGCGGACCGCGACACGGTGGACGCGCAGGACCACGTGCTCGTGCCGCCCGGCAAGCCGGCCTACCGCCTGAGGCGCGTGTGGATCAGCGACGAGGAGCAGGAGGGCTACTACTACGGTTTCTCCAACGAAGGGCTCTGGCCGCTCTGCCATCTCGCCTATGTCAGGCCGATCTTCCGCGAGAGCGACTGGCAGCAATATGTGGCGATCAACCAGCGCTTCGCCGACGCGGTCGTGCGCGAGGCCACGCGGCCCGATCCGGTCATCATGGTGCAGGACTATCACTTCGCCCTGCTGCCGCGGATGATCCGCGAGCAATTGCCGAAGGCCACCATCCTGACCTTCTGGCACATCCCCTGGCCGAACGCGGAGGCCTTCGGCATCTGCCCGTGGAAGGAAGAGATTATCGCCGGCCTGCTGGGATCGACGGTGCTCGGATTCCACACCCAGGCCTATTGCAACAACTTTTTCGACACGGTCGACCGCTTCATGGAGAGCCGCATCGACCGCGAGACGCGCTCCGTCGTCTTCGGTGGCGAGGAGACGATGGTCAGGCCCTATCCGATCTCGATCGAGTGGCCGCCGGCAGCGCTGCTGACACAGCAGCCGGTGGAGACCTGCCGCAAGGCCGTGCGTGAGCGCTACGGCTTGTCTGCGGACATGAAGATCGGCGTCGGCATCGAGCGTTTCGACTACACCAAGGGCATTCTGGACCGGCTTCTGGCCGTCGACGAGTTGCTGACGCGCCAGCCGCAGTGGAAGGGGCGCTTCACCTTCATCCAGATCGTTGCGCCGACCCGGTCGAAGCTGCCGAGCTATACCAACCTGCAGAAGGAGGCGGCCCGCATCACCGAGGACGTCAATGCCCGCCACGGCGATGCCGGATACCAGCCGATCCGCCTCGTCGTGCGTCATCACGAGCCGGACCAGGTCTATGAACTGTTCCGCGCGGCCGATCTCTGCGTGGTGTCCAGCCTGCACGACGGCATGAACCTGGTGGCGAAGGAATTCGTCGCCGCCCGCGACGACGAGCAGGGCGCGCTGGTGCTCTCGCGCTTCGCCGGCGCGTCGAGCGAACTGTCCGAGGCGCTGATCATCAATCCCTACGACGTCCAGGGCATGGCCGACGCCATCAGCCGCGCCCTCGTGATGCCGGAGATCGAGCAGCGGGAGCGCATGCGGCTCATGCGCGCGCATGTGCGCGAGCGCAACGTCTATCGCTGGGCCGGCCAGATCCTCCTCGACGCCTCGCGCCTGCGCAAGCGCCAGCGTGTGCAGGAGTTCCAGAACGGCAATTGATGCATCTGAGGGCAACCCGGAACGTCATTGCCGCGTTGCCGGAACGCGGCAATGGCGGAGGAGGGCGGCTTTGACGAAGACAGCGACGGCGGCGGGCAGCGACACGATCGTCGAGACCGACATTCCCGCGCGGCTCGACCGGCTGCCGTGGGGCCGGTTCCACACGCTCGTCGTGGCGGCGCTCGGGATCACCTGGATCCTCGACGGCCTCGAGGTCACCCTCGCGGGCACCGTGGCCGGTGCGCTCAAGGCGAGCCCGGTGCTGCAGTTCTCCAACACCGATGTCGGGCTCGCCGCCAGCGCCTATCTGGCGGGGGCGGTGCTCGGAGCGCTGTTCTTCGGCTGGCTGACCGACCGGCTCGGCCGCAAGAAGCTCTTCTTCATCACCCTCACGGTCTATCTGATCGCCACCGCGGCGACGGCCTTCTCGTGGAATCTGTGGAGCTTCATGCTGTTCCGCTTTCTCACCGGCGCCGGGATCGGCGGCGAATATGCCGCCATCAACTCGACGATCCAGGAGCTCGTGCCGGCGCGGGTCCGGGGCTGGACCGACCTCGTCATCAACGGCTCGTTCTGGATCGGCGCGGCGCTGGGCGCCCTCGGCGCCATTGTTCTGCTCGACCCCGCCCATTTCGCCCCGGACCATGGCTGGCGCGCGGCTTTCCTGATCGGATCGCTGCTCTCTCTGGTCATCTTCCTCATGCGCATGTGGCTGCCGGAGAGCCCGCGCTGGCTGATGACCCATGGCCGGATTGCCGAGGCCGAGGCCATCGTCGCCGGCATCGAGGCGAAGCTGCGGGCCGAGGGGCACGTCATCCCCGATACGCCGGCCGCGAAGATCCGTCTTGAGCCGCGGACCTCCACACCATTCTCGGAGGTCTTCGATACGCTCCTGCGGCGGCACCGCGACCGTGCGGCCGTCGGCTTCACGCTGATGGCGGCGCAGGCCTTCTTCTACAACGCCATCTTCTTCACCTATGCCCTAGTTCTGACGGACTTCTACGGCATCGCCCCGGCGCAGGTCGGCTGGTACATCCTGCCCTTCGCGCTCGGCAACGTGCTGGGGCCGATCCTGCTCGGGCGCTTCTTCGACACGATCGGCCGACGGCCGATGATCGCCTTCACCTACACCATGTCCGGCCTCCTGCTTGCAGGCACCGGCTGGATGTTCGCCGAGGGCCTCCTGACGGCGCAGACGCAGACGCTCTGCTGGATGGTCATCTTCTTCTTCGCATCGGCGGCGGCCAGTTCGGCCTATCTCACCGTCAGCGAAACCTTCCCGCTGGAGCTTCGGGCGCTCGCCATCGCCATCTTCTATGCGATCGGCACCGGAATCGGCGGGATCGTCGGCCCCTGGCTGTTCGGCGCGCTGATCGAGACGGGATCGCGATGGTCGCTGTTCGGCGGCTACATCCTCGGCGCCGTCCTCATGCTGATCGCTGCGGGCGTCATGCTGCGCTACGGGGTGGCCGCCGAGCGGCGGGCGCTGGAGGATATCAGCAAGCCGCTGTCGCACCGCGACTGACCTCGTTTGCGCAAGGCAAAGTCCCACCCAGGGCATGGACGGGCCCTTGCAAATGTATCGGCAGACAATACAAGCGTTCCGGATCGTGACGGGGCAGCGTGCGCCTGCCGTGCAGAGGAAAGCTGATCGTGTCGACCCAGCCCGGCTTCGAGCGCCGTTATCAAGCTCCGGAACGCGAGCCCATCATCGAGGTCGACGAGCGCCTCTTTCTCAAGTCGGCCGCGCGTTCCTTCTACGTGCTCGAGGCCTTTGCCCGCAATCCGCGCCCGCTGTCGCTGGCGGAGGTGGCCAAGGGCGCCAAGATCAGCAAGAGCGCGGCCCAGCGCGTCGTCCAGACCCTGCTGGTGCTCGGCTATCTCGAGCGCTCGGCCACCGGCACGGGCGTCGTTCCCGGCCGCCGCATCCTCGACCGCTCCTTCGACTACCTGCGCTCGAACCCGCTCATCGAGCGCGCCACCCCCATTCTCACGGAATTGCGCAAGAACACCGGCGAGCGCGTCGATCTCAGCCTCTTTGACGATGTCACGATCCTCTATGCCATCCGCCAGCAGAGCAAGCGCGAGACCTTCTACGCGACCCTCGCCGGCCGCCGCATGCCGACCTTCGCCACCGCGGGCGGGCGGGCCATGCTGTCGCTGCTCGACGACCGCCATGTCGATGACATCCTGCGCCGCAGCAAGCTGGCGCCGCTGACGCCGAAGACGCTCATCGACGTGAGGCTCATCCGCCAGCGTATCGAGGATGCGCGCCGGGACGGCTATGCCTGGGTCCAGGAGGAGAGCCTTCTCGGCGAGATCGTCATCGCCGCCGCGGTGACACGCGACCGGACGACGCCGGCTGGCGCCATCCATATTGCCGGCTCGCTCGCCGACTGGACCGCCGACGAGTTCCGCAGGCGGTTTGCGCCCCTCGCCATCGAGGCCGCCCGGGCGCTTTCGGCCTGAGCGCCGTCCCGCCCCGCGGCGCCCCGCTTTGTGATGGCAGCCACGCGATCCCCCGCCTTGCTGCACTGCAACCGGCCGCCCACTTCAACCTGACGCGCAACCGGACTGCCGGTCGCGCACCCGCTTTCCGCCGGAGACCTCCATGAGCACTGATCCAGGCCCGCTGTTCCAGCCCTTCACGCTGGGCGATCTCGTCCTGCCCAATCGCATCGTCATGGCGCCGCTGACGCGCAACCGCGCCGCCGCGGGCACCGATGCCGCCCATGCGCTGACCGCGACTTATTACCGCCAGCGCGCCGCGGCCGGCCTCATCATCTCGGAGGGGACGCAGATTTCACCGCAGGGCCAGGGCTATCTGCAGACGCCCGGCCTCCACAGCGAGGCGCAGATCGCCGGCTGGAAGCACGTGACCGACACCGTCCATGCCGCCGGCGGCCGCATGTTCGCGCAGATCTGGCACGTCGGCCGCATCTCGCATTCCTCGCTGCTGCACGGCGCAGCGCCGGTCGCGCCTTCCGCCATCACCGCGAAGTCGAAAACCTATATTTCCGGCGGCTTCGCCGAGGTGTCGGCGCCGCGCGCGCTTGAGGCCTCGGAGATTTCGGACGTCGTCGCCGACTATGCCCAGGCCGCGGTCAATGCGCAGAAGGCCGGCTTCGACGGCATCGAGATCCACGGCGCCAACGGCTATCTGGTCGACCAGTTCCTCAAGGACGGGACCAACACCCGCACCGACGCCTATGGCGGTTCGGTGGAGAACCGCGCCCGCTTCGGCCTCGAGGTGGTCGATGCCATCCTGAAGGTCTATCCGAAGACCCGCCTCGGCATCCGTCTGTCCCCCGTCAGCCCGGCCAATGACGCCGTGACCTCCGATCCGGCCGAGGTCTTCGGCTATTTCGTCGCGGAACTGTCGAAGCGCGACATCGCCTTCATCCACGTCGTCGAGGGCGCCACCGGTGGCCCGCGCGACAACGTGCCGTTCGACTATCAGGCGCTGCGCAAGAGCTTCGCCGGCGCCTATATCGCCAACAACGGCTACACGCGCGATCTTGCCATCGAGACCGTCCGCGACGGTCGGGCCGACCTCGTCGCCTTCGGCCGGGCCTTCATTGCCAATCCGGATCTGGTGGAGCGCCTGCGCCGCGATGCGCCCCTCAACGAGCTCGACCGGACGACGCTCTATGGCGGCGACGAGAAGGGCTATGTCGACTATCCCGCGCTCGCGGACGTTGCAGCCTGAGGCGGGTGTCAGGGGCGGCTCCGGCCGCCCCTGTTCGCCAAACAGGGAGAGTGGCCTGCTGCGCCAGTACTTCCCAAAGGGCACTGACCTCAGCGCGCATGGGATCAACGAGATCGCCGCCGTCGCCGCGGCGCTCAACTCGCGGCCGAGGAAAACGCTCGGTTGGAAGACGCCAGCTGAGGCGCTTGGCGCTCTGCTAAGACAAGCAGATAAACGAACCATTGCGACGACCGCTTGAATCCGCCTTGGCTGCCCTGGTCCGAGTGATGCAGCAGCGCATCCGGATTGCCCCCGCGCCAGATCGCCTTGACGAGCGCGTCGGTGACGAGCTGATGTTGACAGCTCAACTCGCGCAACTTGCCTCGGGCAAGACCGGGCGGTGCGAGCGGCCAAAGCAAGATCCTCAAATGGCCGAGATCCCACCCGTGATGCTTATCGTCTGTCCTGTCATTCGCGCCGCGGCGGGGCTTGCGAGGAATACGACCGCCTGAGCGAGATCGTCCGCGGTCACGATCCCGAGGTCGGCCATGTTCTCGGCCTTCCCGAAGAGCCGGCCGGCAAAGGCGTCTGCCTTCAGCTTTGCATAAAGCGGTGTGTCGCCGACGATGCTCGGGGTCAGGCAGTTGACTCGGATCCCATGGCGTTTGGCCTCCCGCGCCATGCCGCGGCAGAACATGGTGATGGCGGACATGGCCGCGCCGATGACCGTTTCGCCGGGTGTCGCGACCTTGGCCGCGTCCGAGGCGAGGCAGATGATGGCACCGCCGCCCTGGCGGGTCATCTGGGGCAGGATCGCCCGTGCGGGCAGGATGATCCCGCTGCAGATCTGCATCATTGTTGGAATGATGTCGTCAAGCGGGATGGTGTGCAGCAGACGGGGCATGGGGTCACCACCAGCAGAACTGACGAGGATGTCGATGCCGCCCATCCCCGAGACGGCAGCCTCGACCACCGGGGCGATCATGGTGGGTCGCGTCGCATCGCAGGCCATGAACCGGATGTCGGCAGAAGGGAACATCTCGCTTAGGTCGTCCTGAGCCGCGGCACCACGCTCACTGTTACGACCGGATACGACCAACCGCGGCAAGCCGGCGCGCAGCAGGGCCCTGGCGCTGGCCAGACCTATGCCGGCCGTCCCGCCGAAGATCAGCGCCGAACTCTCGCCGATAGCCTTCACCGAATGGTCAACCAAAATGTCCGCTCCCTGGGCTGCCGATCACCGCGGACGCACCGCCGGCCTCCGTCATGCTCGTCCGTGTTCGCCCAATATCGACCGGGCGCGCGCCGCGTGCGGTGCGTCGACCATCTGCCCGTCGACCACCGCCACCCCGCTGGCCGAGGTAGCGAGGGCCTGCAGAACGTCGCGCGCCCAGGCGATCTCGGCCTCCGTGGGCCGGAACACCGCGTTGATGACCTCGACCTGCGCCGGGTGGATCGCCGCCTTGCCATCGAATCCGTCGCGGCGCGCGGCTTCAGCCTCTGCGGCGAGGGCATCGAGATCGCGGATGTCGGTGTGGACAGCGTCGATGGCGAGGACACCGGCGCGCCGCGCCGCCAGGAGGCACAGGTCGCGGGCGAGGCGGAACGGACTGGTGTAGGCGCCATCGGCATTGCGGTTGGCGGTAGCACCGAGCTCGGCGGCAAGGTCCTCGCCGCCCCAGAGCATGCCCCTGAGGCGCGGGTGCCGCCAGTCCTGTGCCGCGAGCGACAGCACCGAACCCACCGTCTCCGTCGCCACGACGAGGATTTCCGTCCGTTCCGCCTCGGGCTCCAGCGCGGCGATGCGATCGGCGAGTTCGGCGATGTCTGCCGGGCCTTCCGTCTTCGGCAGCATGACGAGGTCCGGTTTCAGCGGCATCACGGCGGCAAGGTCGTCGCGGTTCCATGGCGTGGCCAGGCCGTTCACCCGCACCGCGACCTTCGGCCCTCCCGCGGGGCGGGCGGCGAGATGGGCTGCGAGCAGGGCCCGCGCCTCGACCTTGGCGGAGAGCTGGACCGCATCCTCGAGGTCGAGGATCACGGCATCGGCGCTGCTGGAGAGCGACTTCTCCAGCATCTTCGCCGAACCCGCCGGAACGAAGAGGAACGAGCGCATGTCAGGCGGCCGGCTGTGGCCGCATCATCATCAGCGCCTGGCGGTCGCAGATGCCGCAGACGACGCCATCCTGATTCAGGGCCTCGTGGCGGAGGGTGACGATGCCCTCGCCCGGCCGTGACTTGCTCTCGCGCTTGGCGAGGACCGTCGTGCGGATGCGGATCGTGTCGCCTTCGAACAGCGGATGGGGGAAGCGAACGTCGCTCATGCCGAGATTGGCGACGGTGGTGCCGAAGGTCGTGTCATTCACCGACATGCCGACCATCAACCCGAGGGTGAACAGGCTGTTGACCAGCGGGCGCTTCCACACGCTGCGGGCGGCCGCCACATTGTCGATGTGGACGGGCTGGGTGTTCATCGTCAGCAGCGAGAACCACTTGTTGT